>JBIPOO010000371.1:0-3260 GCA_044379045.1 Saprospira sp. | reverse complement strand
AAGCGTAGAAGCTATCGAAAATCCACTTACTCAAAAAGTACGCTATCTTGACAAATTAGTTGACGAACTAGCAAAAGGTCGCAAAATGGATAAAATTCTAAGATAATTTATTTTAACCTAATTTTTACATACTAAAAAAACGAAATAAAATCATTGAATTTGTACACCCCTATTGTGACTATGGTAATGTTTTTTAATATTTTAGGGCGCAAAGCCCAAAATGGATTGAACACAAATAACGATGGAATTTAGATAGAAATCATATTTAATCCAGGAAAATAAAATAACTGAAAACATGGATACAATCAAAATTAGCAGCCTTCAAAACAATTACAACATAAAAAAAGGACAGTATTTGCTTTGGGTATGTCAAGAACATGTTTCAACCGGAAAAACAACCGAATACGCTATTAAAGGCAATAAAGTTATCAGCTTCCCTAAAAAGGAAAGCATTTCTCTGAATAAAAATCCAGAACTCAAAGGTGCCGATAAAAAACAAGTAAGTCGTTATTTCGAAGCAATTGAGTCAGGTACTTGTTCGCTTATTCTGCGAGAAATGTTCAGAGGTGAATTAAAAAAAGAACGCATTCTTGAAATAACTGTTGAGTAAATCTATTGTTCTATACACAAACAAAACCCTGTAAGTCATTATAACTTACAGGGTTTTGTTTTATAAGCTGTCTTAGAAGAATGCTAAAAGAAATCAAAGAAAAAGATTACCGCAGCCTGCGTTTTCTTCACACCCGCAGCAGACCCGATAATGCTACCGCTTTTGCGAACATCACCATTCGATTCAATTCGACCAACAATGCTTCCATTAAGTCTGACATCACCGTTTGATTCAACACGACCGACGATAGAACCATTTTTTCTGATACTTCCGTCAGATTCTATTTTACCTTTAATGCTTCCTGAAACACGAATATCTCCGTTTGATTCAAATTTTCCTTTAATACTTCCAGAAATACGAACATCACCGTTCGATTCAATTCTTCCGAATGATGAACCACCTTTCCTAAGATCCTGGGCAAAAACTGTATTTACCACAAAGAAAAAAACAAGTAATGCAATTAAATTATTGATTTTCATGACTTAAAGATTTTAAATGTTTAATTGATATTTTAAATGAAACAAAATGAGATCCAAATATAATTAGTTCAAATGTCTTTTAGAAATAAGCTTGAAACAATAATTGAGAAAGCAGGCAATTTCATTTTTAATCGATGTTCATTTCATCAAAACGCAGTATAACATCATCTGGTAGCATCAATACATGTCCGCTTGAAATATATTTTAAAAGATAAGTGTAAGTTCAAATATTTAGCGCTGCTCCTTGAACGCTATTTTTAAATTAACTCATTAGAATAAGTTGCCAATTGTTTCTAAGCCCTATATTTTCACAAAAACAATTTAATTTTATCAAAAGAAAAAAAATCTTTGTCTTTTCGGGCTTGATACACTAACTTTGCGGCGGAGAATAACACGGTAAAAAGTACCGGCTTTTTAAAATCGCTTTTAGACAACTAATACCTCTTCCACACATGAAACTCTGGCAAAAAGAAGGTACAGAAGTAAATAAAGAAATTGAACGTTTTACCGTTGGACGCGACCGTGAATTGGATGTCCTTCTTGCAAAACATGATGTAACGGGCACCCTGGCCCATATCACGATGCTCGAAAGCATTGGCTTGCTCGAAAAAGAAGAACTTCCAGTTCTGATAAAAGAGCTTAGAAATATTTACCAGGAAATCATCGGGGGTAATTTTGTTATCGAAGATGGCATCGAAGATGTACACTCACAGGTTGAATTATTACTTACACGTCGCCTAGGTGAGATGGGTAAGAAAATCCATAGTGGCCGTTCGAGAAACGATCAGGTTTTGCTCGACATGAAACTCTTTATCCGTTCAGAATTGAGAGAGGTGGTTGAATTGATTGAACCGCTTATCAAAACGCTGATATCATTGAGCGAGCAAAATAAAGATGTCCTTCTGCCCGGTTATACGCATTATCAGGTGGCTATGCCTTCCTCCTTCGGTCTTTGGTTTGGCGCCTATGCCGAAAGTCTGGTTGATGACCTGCAGGTTTTACTGGCAGCATTTAAAATCTCCAACAAAAATCCTTTGGGCTCTGCTGCTGGCTATGGTTCTTCTTTTCCTTTGAACCGTACAATGACTACCAATCTACTTGGTTTTGACAATCTGAATTATAATGTGGTCTATGCACAAATGGGCCGTGGCAAAACCGAAAGAATAGTCGCCGAATCATTGGCATCAGTTGCTGCAACGCTGGCTAAGCTTTCTCAGGATGTTTGCCTTTATATCAATCAAAATTTCAGCTTCATCAGCTTTCCGGCTCATTTGACGACGGGTTCAAGCATTATGCCGCACAAGAAAAATCCAGATGTTTTTGAATTGATCCGTGCCAAGTGTAATAAAATCATGGCCCTGCCAAATGAAATTATGCTCATCACAGGAAATTTGGCCTCGGGTTATCACCGCGACCTTCAAGTCATCAAAGAAAGTTTTTTACCCGTTTTTGCTGAAATAAAAGATTGCCTGGCCATTACAAATTACAGCCTTCAGCATATTGTCATCAATAAAGATTCTATTAAATCGAAAATTTACGATTATCTGTTCAGCGTAGAGGTGGTTAACGACCTTGTGCTTAAAGGTACTTCTTTCCGCGATGCATACCGAATCGTTGGCGAAAATATTGAAAAAGGTAATTTTGAACCTAACTACGACGTGAATCACACACACGAGGGCTCCATTGGAAATCTTTGTAATGACAAAATACAGGCAATGGCCGATGACTTATTGAAACAATTTCCATTCGGTTCAATTGATTCCGCATTGAACAAATTGCTCGATAAATAATATTTTTGCCCGTTGAGATTTTTTCAACGGGCATTTTTTTAAAAAACAGATTCAGAAACAATTCTTCTTTTCATCATATCAATAAAAAAAATTATGGATCCTAAACAGCTTGTAATTGACAAAATCAAATCTTATGGCGGCTGGGTAAATACACATGCCCACCTCGACCGTGCCTACACCCTTACGCCTGAAAATTTTCAGTATACTTATTCTTATCTGAAAGAAAAATGGCATTTGGTTGATGAAATCAAGAAAGCATCGACAGTTGATCAGATTTATGCCCGTATGGTAAAAGCTACCGAGCTTTTGATTTCTCAAGGTGCGCAGGCTATGGGTACCTTTATTGATGTGGATGAGAAAATTGAAGACAAAGCCTTGAAA
>JBIPOO010000372.1:0-3260 GCA_044379045.1 Saprospira sp. | reverse complement strand
CCCACTGCATAGCTCATAAACTGCGCAAATATTTCTGCTGTTTTAAAGACCAATTGTCCGTTTTCTATGCTTGTTTCTTCTTTCAGAATGGTAATTTCTTCCAAGGGCACCTCAGGTGTTAATTCCTCCTGCAAGCCATAAATTTCTATAAACTGTCGGTTGAGTTCTTCTTCATTTTTGTGTAGCTGAAAGAATTTATTGCGCCAGTATTGCTGGTATAGGTCGTAGGATTCTTCTATATCCTGACCTTTAAGGCGTTTAAGTTCGTTTTGTTGATAATCCCAGGATGTTTCTCTGGAGTCCCATTCTGTTTTTGAGATGTCAACACAATGTTTAACAATTGCTTGATTCCTAAAGTCAAATTTAATTGGGATTCTCGCAATATCACCAACCTGAAATGTAAGAGTTGGAGCCAGTAATTTTAAAAAACCAAAACATACCTTACTATTCAAAAACCCCAAGAATAATAACGTTTCATCTTCATTTTTAAGAAATAAACTTGCACTGTTAATATCAAATAAACTTTTACCATTAGTATATCTTGCCCCAATTTTACCTGATGAAATTCTTGACCATTGAACAGATTCTTTAAAATAATATGATTGATTTCTAAGTACAGATTTACTATGATTTCTTATTATTTTTCCATTATTAGCCCAAAATACCACAAGAGATTTATTTCCATACCATTTACGAGTTTCTCCACCTTTGTCGTATTCAAACCATTTATTATTAATGTGTTCTAAATTAATTTCATGCCATTCTTTGAGAAATCTGTCATTGTCACCAGTTTGAATACCCACCTTTGGCTCTCCTAATTCTCCTATTTTAGGATTTTTCAAAAATATATTAATTTGGTTTTCACTCAACCAATACCCAATCGGACTTCCAGGAATTTTTTCAAAGTCTTTTTGCTTGGCTTTATAAAACCATCCGCATTTGGAGTTTTGGATGGCTTCTATGATTTTTAATCGCTTTTCCTCAGTGGAATTAAAATCTACTAAACGAATGTAAACACCTTTTTCTTCAGTTTTTGTGTTCCAAAAAGTAAAGGCAGCATTTTGCACTACCTCACCGCCAATTTCAGGAAAGGTTCTTGCTCCCAAATGCAATAAGGTATCGAAGAAGGTATTCTCTACAAGTTTTTTACGCAATGCTTCATAGCTGCTCAGGAACATCCAGGAATGCTGATTGATCATACCCAGCAATCCTTTTGGGTGCAAAGTTTTCAAACCAGCTTCCATAAAGCAAGCCATCAAGTCTGCTTTACTATCGGGATAATATTTCTTTACATATTCTGCCAAATTGTTGTTCATATTTCCCCCACCCATATAAGGAGGATTATCGACCACACAATGGTATTTTTCTCCCAGCAGAAGAAGTTGTTCCAACGCATTTTTAATTTCGGGAAGCTGGAAATTGTACAATGAAGCCTGACCCAACATTGCTTTTTCTACTTTTTCCAAGGTATTTATCAGTTCAGATTTTGTAGCATTTGGAATAATAAGCGAACCCAGATTGGTTGCCTGTTCCATATTTTCAAGGTCAAGTAGCAATTCTTTGGATATAATAATGTCCATGCTTTTCAAAACTTCCGCTGCTTTATCGGCACTGATGGATAAGTCCTGATAGCAGAGAATATTAGGAACAGGCACCTCTTTTTTGAATAGCCTTCTTTGGTACCCTCTTGCTTTCATAATGAGGGCAAAAGCTGCCAATTGTGCTGCCCTTTCATCAATTTCAAAACCGAAAAGGTTGTTTTTGAGGATAAGACTGGCAATTTCATTTTGATTGTAGCCTTCTTCTTCATAAATTTTGGCTAGCAGATCGAATCCGTACACCAGTATATGTCCGCTACCACAAGCCTGATCCAGCAGTTTTATTTCTTCAGGTGAAGAAATTTTAAGATAATCTTGTGCATCCAAAGATGGTGACTCTATAAAATAGGGCATATAATCTCTTAGCCTGGAATTTGGTTTATTCTGCAGCCAAAGTTTGCCCAGGGTATTCTGTACCATATACTCTACAATCCAACGTGGCGTAAAGAGTTGGGTAGCAGCTGGAATATCTTCCTTTTTTACCTTGCTTTTCGAGGCAAAAACCTCATCCTTCTTTTCCGAAATATAAAACTGATATAACCAACCGATAATTTCTACTTCCTGACAGTCTGTTTCGCTCATGCCCTTTACAAAATCGGAGAGGATGCTGAATGGGGAGCACAGGTCATCGGGCAGTAGCAGCTCGGTATAGTCATTTATTTTTTCGAACAGGAATGGAAAGATCTGATGTAGTTGATTGCAGGCAGCTACCAGCAAAATGCGATAGGCATCGTTGTCGGGGTTATTGCTGTTTACCCTTCCATCCAAAATATCCATTAGCAAATCCCGCTTCAGCTGCAATTCCTGCGGAATATTGCCTGCATGTGCCTCGCTCAGCAGTTGTGGGCTTACACTGCCATCTACTGGCGTAATTACTGCCATCCCAATTGGCTGATAAGCATTGGCATCCATAAAACGCAGCGCCAAAAAACGATTGAACCAGGTATAGGCAACTTTATCGATAAGTGCTGATTTACCCAATTCAGCAATGGCATCTTTCAGGCTTTTCAGGCTTGCTGCTTTTCCTCTCAGTTCGGCACTGTCATGGGTCAGCACATAATCGAGCCTTGCAGCTATCTGTTCCAGCAATTTTTTGCGGGTTGCCTGAGCAAATTTCTTTAAGCCGTTGGTATTCATATCAGGATTGTCAATTTGTATCTTTAGCCGAGAATAATTTTCTTGTTTTGGTTAATTTCTTCCAAAAGTGCCTTTCGGATGTTTTCCAGGTAACTGTTGACATCCTCTTCATTGGAAAGTGTATTCTTTTCAAATTTTATCTGTTTTTCAATGACTCGGATGTTCACAAAATGTTCTTTAGGCAGATTATCAGTTTTTTCTCCAGAAGCAACATTAATAATCTGCTGTAACTGATTCAACTGCTGAGTAAGCATTGAGACGAGACTGTTGCGATATTGAATCAGATTGGCAATATTATTCTGCTCTTTTGCTTTGTTTATCAAATCCATAAATGGCTTCAGAAGATCCTGTTGCTGATGCTGACTGAGACTTTTGAAGTCTTCATGATTTTTAAGATTCTCTGTACTATGCTCAGTTTTTTCAATAGTGGTTTTGCGCTCCTGATCCAGCTTACTTTTTACTTTTTCGGAAAGCGATTCCATTATTTCTTTGGCATCTTTTATTTTAATGCCTCTGTAGGGAGCT
>JBIPOO010000117.1:0-11830 GCA_044379045.1 Saprospira sp. | reverse complement strand
AAAATTTACAGGAACTAATGTAAGGTATTGTAATTATAAATCCAAATTATCTAAAGGTGATTTTATTTTTTCCATCCCTTTGGTGCTGATCTGCGTATAAATTTCTGCGGCCTTTGTCCTCCCAAGACCGAGTAATGACTGAATATAACGAAGATCTGTACCATTTTTCAAAAATGTGTTGAATAGGAGTGCGCAGGCTAGCTGTCGAGATGTCATTGAAACACAGAGCCGCCACTTTCATGTTGGTACTGATATGGGTTGGTTTCATTGTTTAACTATTTTCATTACATTTTTCAAATAGCCTCCGATACTCAAAAAATAGATGCCATTTGATAGGATTTTAATATCGATACTTGTGTTTTCTGATGTTATTTTCCCCATTAATAGCGTTTTTCCTAGATGGTCATTTATTGCGTAGTCTGCATTTATTAAATCGGAATCTGCTTGAATATAAAGGATGTCATTGGCAGGGTTGGGATAAATCGTACACTCGGATAGTGTACTTTCTTCAATTCCTAAAACTGCATCACAGTCTGAAAAATAATCCGTTATAAATGCTTTTTGAGTAGCATTGGCTTGATGCTGTGCACTGCCTTTCAGATGAACTACATCTCCAGATAAATACGAATATTCGGTAATTTCAAGAGGACCCGTACCTATTGTTGTTCCAGAAGTTAATATACTTCCCGTATAGCCTTTATATGTTGCGATATTGAGCGCTGCGGTTTCCGCTGGTAAAAAGGTTGCTCCAATATTAGGAGAAAGCCCACCATAATAGGGAATTAAATTATCGTTTGTATTGCTAATACTTAAATATTTTCTTGAAGATAAAGGGTTTGAAACAACATCATAGCCACAGTATGAACTACTAGGGGCTGTTACTCCACTTGGTTTATAAAAATCCCCTGAATGGTATTGGAAATCATTCAGATGCGAAACAATTGAACAAATTATATCTATTCCCGCATTCGTGTTTTCTATAAAGACCCGATTGGCCAGACCGGCGCCATTTGATGTTCCTAATATTCGGATTTTATTTGTATCTACATTAGTGTATGTTTGCAATATATTTACAAGATCATTGATCATCTCAACATCAGGTGCATCGCTGTTTTCGGCACAAATATTCCAACTGTTTTGATAACCTGTTGGGGCAACAAGTATATGACAGGGAAGCACAGAGCCAAATTGCTGTTGAGAGAGCATTGGTGGGCCTGCTAAATTCGAGAGGTTTGTTGAGCCATTGCCATGAAGAAGTATACATACAGGAAATCCGCCTTGAGGAACAGCACCCTGAGGTACCAAAATATTTATTGGGTAAGTATATCCGCTTGGTTGTGATGCCCATGTTTTTGTAATGCTGATACTTGTGTTATTAGTTAAAACCTGAGAAAATCCCAATATTGGTAAGTAAATCAGTGCGATGAAAAGTAATTTAGTAATGTTTAAAGTTGTCATATATTTTGTTATTTATATCTTAGTTTAATTGTATCGTTTTTTTAATTTGTCCATAACGTTTTGGGGCGCGAAGTGGCGGATTTAGAAGCACTTGCTTTCAATTTAGCACAAATGTTTATTAGAATTCCGAATGTTCAATTTAGCACCGAACCCGCTTTTTTGCCAAACTGCATTTGGCAGAAGGAATTTTTAAAATAAATCCTTAATTGTTTGATTTTTTATATTGATTAATGTTGGGTCAAAGTCATATTTATTCTTTAACAAAGTAGCATACACACTCCTAAAATCAATATCATAAATTAAATCTCCTTGGTCTAATTGGGTTAAATTTGGATTTTTACCAATTATTTTGCCTTTGTTATTTCCGCCAATGATAAACATAGGTCCGGCTGTTCCGTGGTCAGTTCCTGTGCCGTTTTGTTGTAATCTTCTTCCAAATTCTGAAAAAATAATTAGCGTTACCTTTTCTAGTAATTTATTCGTTTTCATATCTTTATAAAAAGAATAAACTGCATCGTTAAGCATAGTAAGTTGTTTGTTATGACTTTGAAGTTGATTATTATGTGTGTCAAAACCATTAAGTGAGGTGTAATATACTTTTGAAGCTAAATTTCCTTTGATTAATTTTGCCATCCATTCCAAATTCTTTGCCAACGGATTGTTAGCATAACTTTCTGTGTATTTTTCAGCATTTTTTAGGGCTTTATTGATTTCCTCCATACCTTCTAAAGAAGCAAATTGAAGTTTTCTTACAAAATCTAACTGTGGATTATCTGATAATTTTAGTTGATTTTCGCCAAGGTTATATCGTTTAATTTTGTTGAAATCTTTCACTGTAACACCATTAGAAACTGCTGCTTTGAGCGCTAAATTGTCTATATTATCTATATTTAGCGATGTTAAATTTTCATCTTTACATTGAATGTCTAAAAACCGCCCCAACCAACCATAGTCTAAATATTGGTGACTATCGGAAGCTGTTTGCCATATTTCTTGACTTCTAAAATGGGAACGATTGGGATTGGGATAACCCACATTTTGAATAATACTTAAATTATTTTCTTGTAAAATAGTCGCAAAGTCTTTTAATGCAGGATGAAAACCCATACCAGATGAAGTATTGAGAATTTTATCTTTAGAAATCCCTAAAGTTGGGCGATTGCTATAATACAATGGGTCTGTGAAAGGTATAAAGGTGTTAAGTCCATCATTGCCACCATTGAGTTGTATAAAAATCAATTTATTTTCTGATAATTTATCTCCTTCAACAAAAAACGAATTTGCCCATAAAAATTGGGGTAAGAGAAGCATAGTTCCAGTACCTGTTGCGGCTATTTGTAAAAACTTTCTGCGTTCCATAATTTAAATTATTTGAAATTCAGGGGATTTGGCTAAAAACTGATAAACTTTTAATATACTTTTTTCAGAATTTTCTGCCTTTGGGTCAAAATCATATTTCAGAAGTTGATTGAGTTCTTGTTTTAGGTCTTCATTTGCCTCAAAAAGCATTTTTTGAGTAAGTTCATCTAGAATTGTTTGTGCATTTTTTTGGTTTAATATTTTCAATTTCGGAAGATAACTAACTGTGCCAATATCAAATTTTTCTAATCTCTTATTAAGTATCTTTTCAAATTGTTTATTTCCATCAATTACAAAATCAATAAACTGATTTCTATCGGCATAAATTTGTGAAGTAAGCCAATTTTGTCCACCTTTCCAGCCCTTTACATTAGGTTGGTCGTAGATATCCATCGTTTGATTTTTAAGTAAAAATGCTATGAGTTTGTAGTTGGGGGTGAGTTGTAAATCGTAATGAATTTGAGCAAAATAAATCAATGGGTTTTTAATTTGGTTTCCTCCTTTTTCGTTTATCCCTTCAAGTTCAAACATTTCCTGAAAAAAAGGTTTCAACTCAAATTGTTTGTCTTTTAGTAAATTACCATATTTAAGAACCAACTCTTTTGGTGGATTATCATAGAAAAACCATTTTAGGACTTTTTCGGCTAAAAAATAAGGTGTATTTTTTTGTTCGAAAATAATATCAATTACCTCATCAATGGTAAAATTACCTGACTTCCCAAAAACTGTTTTTGAGCTATTATCCATTAAAAATGGTCTGTATTGTCCTTTCGATTCGCCAAAAGTAAGCCCGGCAAGTGCCATAGCCGTATTTTTGATGTCATTTTCAGTATAATTACCTTCGCCAAGTGTAAATAATTCCAGTAATTCACGAGCAAGGTTTTCGTTGATTTTCTCTTTTCTATTTTGTTGGTTGTCTAGGTATTTAATCATCGCATTACTATAAACCATTTCTTTTACCAAGGTTTTGTAATTAGCTGTAGAATGTTGATTGATAGTTTGATAATGCTGAAAAATCCAATAGGGAACATTTACAGCCTGAAGTGTTACAACAAAATGATTTTGAAAATATAGATTGATTTTTTCTCTCAAAGGATAGGTGGTTTCAAAAAATCGTTCAACTAAAAATGCTTTCCATTCAAAGTTGATTTTCATAAGATTTTTGCCGATTTCAGCAAACTCCATACTACCTTTCTCGGCTGATTGTTTTAGTTTTCTTAATTCGGCTAAACTTTTCGGACTATCTTTGATAAATTGGGGCTCAGCTAAATCGATTTTGTCATTTAATTGATTGGATATGTATTTACTCAAACCCAATGTTTTGATTTTTGAAGCATCTTTTGTAGAAAAGCCAAATCGTAAAGCATTCAAATGTAAAATTTCCATAATAAAGCGATTTCTTATTTGGATAAGAAAAACTGAAAAAGGTTTAATGGACGGTCGTTATTTTTTAGCGGCAGTGGTTCTTTCGTCCGCTAAATTAGTCAATTATCTTTTCAGCTTGTCTTTGCTTAGTAATAAAGTCTTGTCCAAATGTAAGTTTTTTAGATAAAGTCGAGTTCGGTTCTACCACTCTCCAAAATGCTGTAATGCCTTTGAGTGAGTTAGTTTGTTGATATTTTTCAAAATTGGCTTCTGCCACTATTCTTAGAAATATGCCTGTCGTAACTGGGCAAGTATAGTCTGCCCTGTTTTCAATAGCAAGGTCTTTCCGCATTGTTTGAACAGATACTTTTTTACCTTTTGGTATTTGCTTGATGTAATTGTCGATTATTTGCGGTGTCGCAATAAACATATTGCTATTTGCTGGAATGTCAGCAAAATCAAAATCTATTCGTTTGATTTTTGGCTCTTTGTCACAATGCAATTTTTCAGACCAAGTTTTTTTTGTTGCCATTTTATTCACCTAATTTTTGTTTTAAGTTTTGAAGGGTCGTTCTACTATTGTCACTAACGGTTTACGTATTGGCGATGGTGGGGCATTTGAAAAACGTCAGCCCAACATTAGTACAAATGCCCAATAGAATTACAAATGTTGAATTTATTACTGTCAGCCCCATTATTGCCATTACGATGTTGTGCGTTCGTTTTTATTTTCCAATTAGTATATTATATTCTTTTGGTATCGTTACTCCATTAAAATGATTTGTCAGTCCATAAAAAATTGTCAAGGTCAAAACAACACCAAAAAATAAAATCAAAATTGCTTGTCTATTTGGTGTCAAACCCAAAATTTGCTTTTTCATTTTCTTGCTATGAATTGAAGCGATGTGGCCAAAAAAAGAGAAAATAGCAAGTCCGTAGTATGGAGTAAAAAACAAGTTTGTCGGAAATGAATTAAGTCCCGCAACGCCAAAATAAAAATTTGTGTCAAGGTGCAAAAAAAGTCGTCCACCCAAAATTGCACTTAAATGAATTACGAAGAAAATTGCTAAATAAAGTCCTGTCCAAATATGAAGTTTTTCAAAGTTTGTTTTAGCATTTTTTCTGTTAGTTCTGAAAAGTTTCAGTCCCGAAATTATTTGTACTAATACGGCAAGTAACAAAATTGTCTCAACAAAAAAGTTGCGATAAAAATGTCGCAAAACATTCATTATTTCAATGTGTTTGTCTGCACCAAAAATGCTACAAAAGTGGTTGAATAAATGTAGTCCAATAAAAATTGTTATTGTCAGTCCTGATATGTAATGAATTTTCTTTATTGTCATAACTTATCTTATGTTGTTACGGTGTCGCTTTAAAATGACGCACAACGTTTTGCCGCTTGGCGCAGTGGCGGATTTCGTAGCACAAAACTGTCAATACACCACAAATGTTGATGCGAGGTAGAATGTTCAATTAACCACGTCATCCGCCATTGAGCCAAACGCCTGTTATAGCCAGCGGTTCGTGTCATAGCGATTGTTTGTTAAGTCTTAAATACTTTACGTCAATTGTCTCATCGTTCTTATATACTCTTGCTATAATATATTTATCAGTAGCTTGTTGTTTATCAAGAAAATTCCATTGAGCTGTCCGCATAAAAAATGGAACATTGTCGCTGTTCGCAATTCCTTTTCCCGTGGTCTTTGCGTCTATGAAATATTTTGTAGTGGTAAAGTCTTTTTCAAGAACTCTAAAATCATATTCAGATTTGTCTTCCCAAAGTACTCTTTTCTCTCCAAATATTTGGCAAAGCTGGTGGTACAAAAATTCTTCTCCGATATTACCTAATTCTTCGTCAGGGTTATCTTCTTGTTTGCTGTTCAGCCACTCAATAAAATTGGAAACCAATTCTGGGTTGTCCGCAATTATTTCTAATTCGTTTTCAGATAGTGAACTGTTAGCAAGTTTTGCTAAAACTTCGCTTTTTCCACTTATCTCTATATCAAAGGCATATTCTAATTCTTGTGGTGTTTTGGTGTTGAGATATAGTTGTGATTTGTTAATTGAGAAATATGGAAACAAGTTCATTAATGTTTCAACTGAAAGTCCACAAGTCGTGTACCAATTAAACAAGTCTTTTAGAATGAGTAAGAAGTTCTCATCGTGAAGGTTGCCTTCAAAATTTCTCAATTCTTCGTCTGTATCTTTTGCCAATTCTTTAAACTCGAAGGTTTCATCTTTGTCAATAAGTTCATCGATTTGCTCAAAATTTCTATGAAGCAAAACATCTCGGCAGTCTGTATTCGATAAGGACTGATAAATATCTTTTAATTTTTCATCATAACCTTCTTTTAGCCCTTTATGAGTAATTAGGTCTAATTGCATTCCTTTCAAAAAGCAAAGTTGTAAACTTTGATTAAGTATTAGTTTATAGTCGTCAAGCAGTTCTTCTCTGTCTTGTTCTAAAATGAATTTTACAAATTCAATGAGAAACTCAATTGCTTCTGTTTCGTCCATTGAGTTGTCGGAACAAAACTTTTCAAGCGAATCTGCATCTTCGGAAATTTTATTTGTGAGTTCTTCTATGTCAAGTTTTTCGCCGGAGAATATTTCAAAGTCTAATATTTCAAACCAATTTAAAAAATGTTCTCTTTTGGGTAATATATTTGGAATGGTTTTGAAAGCAAAATTGTAAATATTCGTCACTAATTCAGTGTAATTTTTTACTCGTCTGTCTGAGTAAGGAATATACACTTCACTCAATGAAAGCCTTTTGATTTCAGTGGTTAAGGATTCGTCTAATTCAACCATTTTCGTTTTATGTATTCCTTCTTTAATAGGTTTGAAAATCGAATTTGTAAACCAAGTCTTTATTGATGTTTCATTAAAGTGAGGGTTGCTAAGAAATGAAACATTAAAGGCATTATTCCATTCATAATCTTCAATAATGCCCAATAATTTCAAATAGGCTTCCTTAGCTTCAATTAATCTATCTCGATTTTGTGTATCATATTCAGAAATCTCAATGCCGTCCCGCTCTCTATTTGGAACAAACATTTCGCTATGAATAACTACTGGAAAATTAAAATTACTTGTCCCTATCATTGGAAATGCACAAAACAATAAAGGACAGTTTTCTGGAAATGGCAGTAGCTGATATTTTTCTTCTTCTATTTCTTCAATTGGGAAAGCAATTTCGGTTTCATCTTCAATGATGTTTCCGATTAGTCTGTCTTCAATGTGTTTACCATTCTTTTGACAAATAGTTTTAATGATTATCAGGTCTTCAATATCGATTTCAACTTCGTCTCGTTTAAATGTCCATTTGGTTGTTTTTGTCCTACGATCAATAACTTCTATTTCTGCCAATTGTGGTCTAAAAGTTAAAACGTATGGAATGAGTTCTTTAAAACTTTCAATTCCGTCATTTACGATTTCTTGCCCTTTTAAGGAAGAGTAGGTATTGTCAATGTGATATGTAAATGACGTTTGAAATTCATCATCAGGAAGTTCATCAAGTTCTTCAAGATTTTCCCGATACTCCGCTTCTGCATCCTTAATTGATTGAATTAAAAAGTCTTTATCGTTTCTTTCACTTCTGTCAAGGTGGAAGCTGAAACTATAAAGCTGGTCATCATCTTCAATAATCCCTTCAATTTGAATAATCTTGGAAAGAATATGTGTTGAAATAAACCCAGTCCCAAACTGTCCGATTACGCTTTTCTTACGTGTTGTTTCGTCATCTTTGGTTGAGTCGGGCATAATCAAGTTATATGCTTCATCCAATGTGAACGGTTTTCCGTTGTGACTGAATTTTAGTCTGTCAGCGGTTATTTCAAACCTTGCTTTTACAGCGTCACCTAAATCACTTGCATTTTGTAGTAATTCCCACATCCATCTTTGTCGCAAGTCGTGAGATTTGCTTAGGATAGGTTTCAAGTGTTCCATTACCCTTTTGGCAGGAATGGAATAACTTTTTTGGTCTTTAAGGTCTCTAAGTTTATTCTGAATGTTCATTTGGTGTCGTGTCTTTTTACCATTGGCTATAACAGCTGTGTTTGCGAAACTCTCCCTGAAACTTGCGATAATATTCCATATACTTTCAAGGTAAAACTTGTAATAAAAAACGCAATTCACAGCTAAAGACTTACATTAACAAATATAGGGTATCGTAATAATATATCCAAATCATCTAAGGGTGATTTTGTTTTACCTATGCCTTTTGTATTAAAATGCATATAGATGAAATTCTAGACTATTATCGATAATTACGTGGCGCCGGCCAAACTTTTGCACTTTGAATAGCCATTTCTGCCCAATGTATCGTTTCGGGTGGTATTTTCAAAAAAGGAAGACTTTCAAGAGCCTCCAAAATATCCTCCAAAGCGAATTCAAGAGGTTGATGTCGTAAAGAGAGAACTCGGTTTAATACCATTGCATCTTCCGGATTGCTTTTCTCCAGTTTCTTTGCTTCCTTTTCCAACTCATCGAAAAAGCGTAAAGTACATTTCTTGAATTTTGACATAAATCCTTTTTTCCGAGCTACCTTTAATTTTCGTAGTAGTACGAAATAATAATTCAGTAAGCTTTTCGAGCCAAATGAGCAGCTACTACAGATCCTATGCCTGAGGTTGCACCGCGGGGGGATAAGGGGATGTATTAGCTGCCGGCGGACAGCAGTTCGCGTTTTTTTAACGCAAGACGAATTTAGATATATTCATCTAAAGATAGCAATTTTTTTAAGCTATGCTTGATGATTTTGAACAGTTTAGCATCTGCTATGACTAGCTGTTGCCCTTTTTTCGCTCTTGTATTTCGTCAAATGTTTTTTCATAGTCTTTAAATTCTGTTCCTAAAAGCCGGTCCCAAATTCGAAAATGCACACCATAATTCCCATTAAATTTACTATGATGCATATTGTGATGTGTGCTTGAGGTCAGTAATTTGCCAATACTTTTATTCCACCAGCTCGGGAAAAATTCGTAGCCAAGGTGAGATTTCAGATTGTCTAAAAATCCCCAAATTTGTAAAATGGCAAGTGCAGGAACATACATTGGGAAAACCATGCTAACTGGCAAAATCCAAAAGGTGAGTAACAGCGCTTCAGCCCAATGAAAGGAAAGGGATGTAAACGGATTAACATCTACACTGTTGTGGTGAACTTTATGTATGTATTTAAAAATTCTTGGGTGATGCAAAAGTCGGTGTGTCCAATAAAACCAGGTATCGTCCAGGATTAAAAAAATGAAAAATCCGCCAATGGCAAAAAATATGGGGTACTCATTGATGTCGGTATATATTTTTGTGTAGCCTGCCGATTTGAAAAAGTAAATGAGTATGATAAAAAAAGTACTAACCGTCAGAGTAAAAAGGCTATTTATTATTTCTGACTTTATTTGTTTGGCATCAACCCTTTCTTTCAACTGTATTCGCCAATTTTGAAGTCGTTTTTTTAGGAGTTTCCAAACTAATAAATAGACTAGTGCAATAATTCCATAGTTCATTAGAAATTGTCCCAATGCAACTGGTATTTGTTTTAAGATTTCTTGAAATGCTTCCATTTTTGATAGTTGTTAAATGAAATACAAAGGTCTAAAAACAAATTTTTATTCTACTTCACAAATGTTACTTAATGACTTGTTTTCTAATTCTGCTTAAACTTTGTGGTTTTATACCTAAGTAAGAAGCTATGTATTGAAGTGGAATATTTTGAATAAAATGGGGTTGTTGGTCAATTATTTTTTGGTAGCGTTGTTCGGCATTTAGCAATGCTAAATCATTGGCTCTTAAAGTTGCTGAAGATATAGATTTTTCAAACATTACCAGAAAAAAGTTTTTAAAAATTTCACTTATTCCTACAAGTAGTTTGGCATCAACATAAGAGATTTTCAATAGTTCGCAATCTGTGATACATTCAACATTTTCAATGGCTTTTGTTTGATTGATTAAGGATGAAAATGAGGCAATGAATCCTGATTGTGCGCATAAAAAAGTTGTTTGTTCTTCTCCACGCTCATCATAAAAAAAGAGTCGCATAAAGCCCGAATTTATAAAATACAGGTAATTAGGTATTTTTTCCTGTTCTTCCAAAACAGTATTTCTTGTTGCAGAAAAAGGGATAAAATATTTTTGTATGTTTTCTAAATCTTCAGTTGTCAGATTCCCTGTTTTCGAAATCTCTGCTGATAATTTGTCAAATATTGTGTTTGTCATCATATTTAGAATGTCCTAAATGAATCTATTTTGAAAGGCATTATTATTGTTCCTTAGCTTAGATTTATTTTGAAATGAACGATTGTATTTTTTTTATTTTCATATTTCTTTCAAATGAATATGTATTATCATTTGCCTGAACGTAGTTATAAATTGTTAAACATTTTTGTAGCAAATTTAATCTTGAGATTTCATTCATGCCATTTTCTGAATTTGTTTCAATGTTAAACATTAATATTTCAGCAATTTGCTCCAAATTTTCATCATTTAATTGTTTTTTAGTCTGTAAAAAATCAATTATTTCGTCATTTGGCATAGTGATTAAATCAATAATTTCGATATCTAATTCGCTTTTTAAAACTTGATTTGTCATTTCAATCCCATTTGTCATTCCACTACTTTTCTTATCAAATAATGCTGCTAATAATTTTCCAAGAACTTTTCCAAGTAAATCAATTTGTCTTTTAAAATAATCTCTTTCCTCCATTTTAATGATAATTATTTGGATTATAGTTTTTTGCGCAATTTTTGTTTGGCTGACCGATCAGGTTTTCGGGTTTGGCGAAGGTGGCGTCCCGATAGCTATCGAGTTTCACCACAAATATATCTACTGAGCGCTTAAGTGTCAATTTTTAGTTATGTAAATACTGGGTCATTTTAATTTTCAAATGTAATAACACCTTTTGGGTCTATTCTAATGATTCTTGAATTAGGTTTTTTGAATTTTCTTGTCAGTTCGGATGTGATAGAATACCAAAATTCGAGTTCATAAATTAGGTTGTGCTTTACAAACTATGATTTCATAATCATTGATAATATAAATGGAAGACATAGAACTGATAAAATCTTTATTTTCTCCCCATTTTATTTCAACACAGTCATTGCCAAAACAATTGAGCAGACTATCAACTGCCAACTTACATTTTTTCTTGCTCGAAAATTGGTAAAATCCGTAATATAATTTGGGGTATTTTGTTATGTCATTTGCAGCATTGGGTTTATGCTTTAATGAAATTTCCTTTTTCCATTTAGCCCTTAGATTCGAATGGAGAAAGATTGCATTTCCTTTACCTGAGCATGTTTCATTTGTATTATCATAACTGGATAAAAGTAAATCGACATAGGCATCCACATCCTTTTTAAATTCATCTCGTTGAATACTTATCAATGAGCTGAGAACAAAAGGTGCTAAGAGTAATATAAGGATGCGTAATTTTAGCATTGTTGTTCAAAATCTAATGTGTGTACAAAGTAAACTATGCAAAGTTTAATTATGCTGTTTTTTATCATTTAGCAGTTAAATCATTTAGCAATTTTCTTTGCTTTTGGAAAGATTTGCTCACTTGCGGCATCCAAGCAAATTAGCAAAGAAACGAGTTTAGTTAATTTTGTAATAAACATTATAAATTCATTCGTCTTTTTGTTTGAGCAAAGA
>JBIPOO010000369.1:0-3273 GCA_044379045.1 Saprospira sp. | reverse complement strand
GAATTCCTGAATATACTTCTTGAGCAAGGCTATTCATAACAGAGAGTTGTTTTTGTATAGATTCACTCCTTTTGTTTATTATGCTCGTTACGTAATAGATTGAAAAAGAAAGAATCGGGAGCGGAATAAGGGAATAAAGTGTCAACTTTACATTTACCTGAAGCATTGCATAAATAATCATCACCATCATAAAAATGAGGTTGATGCCATACATTACAGCTGGTCCAATATACATTCTTACCTTGCTTACATCCTCGGTAACCCTTGACATTAAATCGCCAGTATTGTTTTTCTTGTAAAATGCAAGATGCAATCTTTCGTAATGTGCAAAAATTTCAGAGCGAAGGTCGTTTTCAATGAGCCTTGACATAACAATAATCGTTTGACGCATGAAATACATAAACACGCCCATCAATAGCGCATAAACCAAGGTAAGTAAACCGAAATAGGCCAAATCCCAACCCACCCTCGACATCATGCTATCTTTAATCATCCCATCTTCTAGCCCGGTAAATTCACTGATTTTATTTACCACCATATCCATGGCTTCTCTGATTACCTGTGGCTGCAAAACCCTGAAATAATTGGAAACAATCACGAAGACTATTCCCATGATGAGTCGCCAACGGTACTTGTAGAAAAATTTATTTAGATATAGAAGTTCTTTCACTGCTTGTGTGCTATCGTATAAAATCGTAAAGTATAACGGAGAAAGCTATGATAGGTTTTGACAAAGTGTTAAATAATCCTAATTTTGCTTGATTCCTTTTATTGGTGCAAATATATAAGTTTTGATGCGCATTCTCAAACAGAGTTTATTTACTGCTTTCATATTTTTCATTCAAACTGCCATAGGTCAATCTGGCAGTACTGCTTTCGAAATCATAAAAGATAGCACTGTAATGGTTTTGGGAGCCTACGACGAGGGAACTCAACAAATTAGATTCGGAGAAAAAGAAATTGCCCCATATCTTGGATTTAGCGCTGCTGAAGTGCTAAAAAGGGAGTCTGGTGTTTTTATCAAAGAATACGGCACAGGACTTTTGTCCACCATTACGCATCGGGGTGGCTCAGCGGCGCAAACCTCTGTTTTATGGGAAGGCATCAATCTGATGAACCCAATGTTGGGACAATCAGATTTGAGTCTTATGCCACTTGCTTTTACAGATAATCTCAGCTGGCAATCGGGGGGCAACTCCGCACTGAATGGCAATAATGCCATTGGCGGTAGCCTCAAAATAATATCCGGAACCGAATTAAATAGTGGACTAAAATCTATGGCGCTTTTCCAAGTAGGGAGCTTTGGCGATTTTAGACAGCAGTTTCGGATTCAGTATGGCGGCGATGCTTATGCTGGCAGTCTTCGTTTTTTTTACCAAAGTGCTGATAATGATTACCGCTTCAGAGATTTAAACGCTTTCGGCAATCCAAAACCATTAAAAAAACTAACAAATGCTGCACAGGAAAGCTGGGGACTAATGCAGGAAAACAGTATCAAAACTAATAAAAATGGTATCTTAAGCTGGAAGCACTGGTATCAGCAGGCTTACAGACAAATTCCGCCCAATTTACTGCAAACTGTCGGAGATAATGAACAGCAATTTGATCGATCTTTCAGAAATGTTATAAGTTGGAAAACTATTTTTTACAAATTTTTATTAAAAACTGAAGCTGCTTATGTTTACGAAGAGTTGAATTATGAGAATAATGTTATCGTTTCAAAAAGTAAGATTCATAATCCACTGTTTAGATTGGGTTTGACTTTTTTTCACAACTCCCACTATTCCATTTCAACTTTTTTTGAGAATCAATATCAATACGCCGTTTCAGATAATTACGCAAAAGGTCAGAATTTATTCTCTGCTGCTCTTTCATTCAAAATAAATAGAAAAAAATGGATTCTAAATCTGAATGCCCGCGAAATGATAGTGGACAGTAGGCCTTTATTGCCTGGGCTCTCCGCTAACTACAGGATAAATTTGGGGCACAATATTTTTGAATCATTTTCAACTTCAGTATCACAAAATTTTCGATATCCAACCCTAAATGACCGTTTTTGGCCAATTGGTGGAAACCCCGATTTGAAACCTGAATATAGTTGGAGTGCTGATTTCAAGCATAGAATCAAAACTGCTGAAAAGCCTGTAAAAATTAAAGTTGATCTGGGCGGCTATGCCAATTATGTTAACAATTGGATTCAGTGGACACCTACAAATTTTGGTTTTTGGGAACCTGAAAACTTATCCAAAGTACTTGGTTTTGGCCCTGAAATAGTAGCAGAAATAGAATACAACTACAAAATGCAGCATTTTGCGCTAAGGTCAAATTATCAGTTGAACAGGGCCAGGAGAATTTTGGAGATGGACCCTATGCTAGAGAACAGACAACTGATTTATACACCTGAACATTGTTTAAATATTGGTTTTGACTGGTCTTTTTCAGAAAGAATACATTTTTTGTACAGGCATAATTTTTACAGTCGCAGATATCTTGACAATGGAAATCAAAACTGGCTTCCCTCCTATCACACAGCTTATACAAGACTGGATTGGAATTTCAAAATCCGGAAGCTCAACTTAAGTTTATCCGGCATCATCGACAATGTTTGGGGAACGGAATACCAGGCAGTAGCCAACAGACCCATGCCTATACGAAGTTTCAGCATTGCCTTGTTATTGAAATATTAATTATATTATTTCAGCGTTTCGCTCAGCCAACGGAAAAACTCTCTGTGCCAAAGTAAGGCTGTTTGTGGGTTTTGGACCCAGTGATTTTCTTCGGGCATATAGATAAAACGACTTTTGATACCACGCAATTGAGCCGCCTGAAATGCTTCCATCCCCTGTGAATAAGGCACTCTGTAGTCTTTTCCGCCATGAAAAATAAGGATGGGTGTATCCCATTTATCGACAAAATTGATTGGATTGAAATCCTTGTAGGTTTTTTGAGCAGCTTTATTGTCTTTTTCCCAATATGCACCGCCCATATCCCAATCTGTAAAGAAAATCTCTTCGGTTGTGCCATACATGCTGTGCAGATTGAAAATGCCGCAATGTGCAATGAAAGTTTTGAAACGTCCTTCATGTTTACCTGCTAGATAAAAAGCAGAATATCCACCAAAACTTGCACCTATACAGCCAATCCGGTTTTTGTCGATATATTTTTCCTTTGAAATATCATCAATGGCCGAAAGGTAATCGTTCATACACTGTCCGCCCCAGTCTTTGCTGATATCTTCGTTCCACTTTACGCCATGACCATACATTCCCCTGC
>JBIPOO010000368.1:0-3278 GCA_044379045.1 Saprospira sp. | reverse complement strand
AAAACGATTGTGATCCGCCTGCTTTGCATAGCTTTACATAATCTTTCCAGGCTGCTTCTTTATCCTCCAAACTACGCTTCCAAAATTGAAAAGCACAGATTTGAGCCAGAACGTAGTCGATATAATAAAAAGGAGAGGTAAAAATATGGCTCTGTCTATGCCAGAATCCACCTTTTTCAAGAAAATCATTTCCCTCATAGGTCCTGTGCGGTAGATATTTTTTTTCTATTGCCCTCCAGGCCAGATTGCGCTCGGCAGGACTCATGTCAGGATTTTCATAGACAAGATGTTGAAACTCATCCACGGCAACTCCATAAGGCAGAAACTGCACTGCACCCGATAGATGCTCGTACAGAAACTTTTCGGTATCTTCTTTAAAGAAAAGATTCATCCACGGCCAGGTAAAAAATTCCATACTCATCGAGTGAATTTCACAGGCTTCGTAAGTAGGCCAGAGATATTCATACAAATTCTGATTGCGGCTGGTGGCATAACACTGGAAAGCATGTCCCGCCTCATGTGTAAGAACCGTAACATCGTGACTCGTACCATTGAAATTAGAAAAAATAAATGGCGATTGATATTTACCAATAAAAGTGCAATACCCGCCGGTCATTTTCCCATCTTTGGCGCTGTTGTCCATCAAGCCATTATCAAACATGTAGCGATAAAATTCATCTGTTTCAGTCGAGAGTTCCTTATACATTTTGCCAGCCTGTTCCTCCATCCAGGGCGCTTCGCCTTTGGGAGTGGGGTTGCCATCGGGGAAACCAAGTGCAAGGTCGTAATATTCCAATTTTTCCAATCCGATGCGCTTCGCCTGTTGTTTGTAAAGTTCAGTGGCGATGGGGACAATCTGCTCCAGAATCTGTTTTCTGAAAACCGCCACCTGTTCTGGTCCATAATCACTGCGTCGCATACGAGCATAGCCCAGCGGAATGTAATTTTTATAACCTAGCTTATTGGCCATACCATGTCGGAGTTTTACCAGACGCTCATAAATGCCCTCTACCTCACCGGCATTGGTTTCAAAAAATTTCCATTTAGCATCCTGTGCCTCTTTTCTTGTGTTTCTGTCTGGGTCCAATTCAAGCGGATTGATGGAGGAGAGGTTGTAGGTTTGCCCCCTGAATTCAATCTTAGCTCTGGCTTTCAATTGATTGTAAGCAGTGCCTTCCTTGTTTTCATCTTTTAGATCCTGAAGTATTTCAGGTTCGAATGTTTTCAGACTCAATTCGGCCAAAACAAATAGCTGATTGCCCAATTCGGCTTCCAATTCTTTTCTGAAAGGTGATGTAAGCAAAGCCCGGTAGTAATCGTTGATCAATTCTGCAGTTTCGGGATAATGCTCATCGAAAAACTGATTTTCGGTTTCATAAAATTTATCATTGGTGTTGATAGAATGTCTGATACTGCAGATGCTTGCCATGCTGTCGAATTCGATCCGCAGGGCATTGAGTTCATGTACAAGTTTAGCCTGCTGTTCAGCATTCTGGGCATTGATAAACTGATCAATCCCATGCTGGAAGCTGCTTTTGAAACTTTGGAGCTCGGGTCTATGGTATGCGTAGTCGGAGAATTTCATTTTTGTTGTTTAAATTAGTATTCTAGCCTCAAAGCTAGGAAAACTTTCAGAGAAATAGCCTATTTGGGTATTCTGTAAGAAATACCACCATTTAGAAATCCATCGGGCATCGCAGCATTTAGTCCAATCCCGGCTGATATATCAAATTGTAGATTTGGCATTAACCTCCAAACAAGGCCCCCGTTGAAACCGGGCTGAAAATCGCCTGTCTCGTCTACATTCATATAGCCTTCGACAAAAACACCAAAATTACCGGGTAGGGCATAGTCAAATCCCAAGGAACTGAAATAGCTTGGAAGAGCTGTTTCTCCATCCCAGAAACCACCAACATTTACCGTTAGTAGCAGTGATGATGTAAGATCCCATTCCATCGGAATAAGTACAGAAGGTGCTATGTAAGTAGTTTTATAAAAAGATGCTGCAGGGTAAGGAATAGCCAGGTTTCCAAGAATTGCTGCACTTGGTCTAATGCCTTTAGCTTCGCATATTCTAGCTTTGAATCCTAAGCTCCAGGGAGTGAATCCCAATTTACTATTGGCATTTATTGAACCCACTTTTACAAATTCTTGCGCAAAATTAAATGCTAGTCTAAGTTCAAAATTATCAAAAATACCATACCTGAGAGTTGTGGCATTGTAGGTAACAGATTTGGCAGAAACATTATTCTCATTGTCGAACTCATAATTTCCCCCAGCCTCAATCTGAAAATATTTTAGCGGAACAATTTGTGAAGATTCCCCAAGCCCAGGTCTGTCGGGTTGAATATCCCCGGGATCTTCAGTTTGTGCATAGGATAAATTATGTATTAACATGAGTGTGCAAACAGACAGAGTAAAGCTGAATTTTTTCATTTTAAGCGTTTTAATGTTATTGATGCCAAAATTAATTTTTATTCCGCAATTAAAATACAAAAACAGAATAATTTTAAATGAAATCAACGGCAGCGTATAAATTGATGAAAAAATAATTTTTTTGGTTAATTTTGCAATTCTTTAGTATGCACTAATATTTTGATTTTAAATTTAATCATCTCATAATACATCAGTATATGATCTTTCTTGATTTCGAAAAACCGGTAGAGGAGCTCTACACTCAGCTTCAGGAACTAAAAAGAGATGCCTCTGAGGAGGACGATGACAAACAGGCACAAATAGCGGCTTTGGAGAAAAAAATTGCATCAACCAGAAAAAAAATATATAGTAATTTGACCGGTTGGCAAAGAGTACAGTTATCGCGTCATCCAGAACGCCCTTATACGCTTTATTACATCAATCATATCTGTAGTCGTTTTATTGAAATGCATGGCGACCGTTGCTTTGCAGATGATAAGGCTATGGTTGGCGGTATTGGGAGTTTGGATAATATGACCGTGATGTTCGTAGGGCAACAGAAAGGAGAAAATACCAAAATGCGTCAGTACCGAAATTTTGGTATGCCCAATCCCGAAGGCTATCGCAAAGCATTGCGTCTGTTTAAAACTGCAGAGCGTTTCAATATACCGGTTGTTTGTTTGATTGATACTCCGGGTGCTTTTCCCGGTATCGAAGCTGAAGACCGCGGACAGGCTGAGGCAATTGCCCGCAATCTGTTCGAAATGGCCCGACTGCGTGTGCCTATTGTCTGTGTAATCATAGGTGAGGGAGCATCTGGTGGTGCTTTGGGTATCGGTGTCGGTAACAAAGTACTGATGATG
>JBIPOO010000116.1:0-11881 GCA_044379045.1 Saprospira sp. | reverse complement strand
TATTTTAGTGTTAATGACCAAAAGCCTTTTTATGAGCTTATCATTATTTATGAAAATGATAAAATCAGGGACAAGGAGGCATTGCGTTTGCTCGGGCAGCCAAATTTTGAAAACAATACCGAATGGATTATCGGATCGAGGCAGGATTATAAAATCAAGGCCTGGAAATTTGAAAATAACCTTGTTTTGGCTGCACAGTTGAAGGGCACCGAATGGGAAGAATAATTTTGACAGTATGAATGATAAACAGAGATGATAATTAAATTATCTCTGATCATTTTATTACTTTTGTCAGGACAAAAATAACATTCGCTTAATAAAACTGCACAGCAGTACAAATATTTGAATAACAATGGTTGATGTATTATTGGGATTGCAATGGGGGGATGAAGGAAAAGGAAAAGTTGTAGATTATCTCGCTGAGAAATATGATGTAGTTGCCCGTTTTCAGGGCGGACCGAATGCTGGGCATACCTTGGTACTAAATGGTAAAAAGCATGTTTTGCACACTATTCCCTCCGGTGTTTTTCGCGAGGGTGTGATTAATATAATTGGTAATGGCGTTGTAATTGACCCAATCACGCTTCGCCGTGAGATGGAAAATTTGCATAATGCCGGCGTAGCTTTCAAAGAAAATTTGTACATCTCAAAAAAAGCTCACCTAATATTACCCTCTCATCGATACCTCGATGCTGTGATGGAAGCTTCAAAAGGGCTGAGTAAAATTGGATCTACACTTAGGGGTATAGGACCAACTTATACTGATAAAATTGCACGTCGTGGGCTCAGAATTGGAGATATATTTAGCTCCGATTTTGAAAAAAGATATAATGATTTAAAAGCTGACCACATTGAAATGGCATCGGTTTACCCTTCAGTTGAGTTTGATTTTGCTGCAGAAGATGCCAAATGGATGGATGCTGTCGAATATCTCAAAGATTACAATTTTGTTGAAGGGGAGTATTTTATCAATAAATTACTCGACAGTGGCAAAACTGTTTTAGCCGAAGGTGCTCAAGGCTCGATGCTGGACATAGATTTTGGAACCTATCCTTTTGTTACCTCTTCCAATACAATTACCGCTGGCGTTTGCAATGGTTTGGGAGTGTCTCCTTCACGAATTGGCGAAGTGATTGGTATTACAAAAGCTTATTGTACTCGTGTAGGCAGCGGCCCTTTTCCTACAGAATTACACGATGAAACAGGTGAACGTATCCGCAAAGCAGGCGGTGAGTTTGGTGCAACCACAGGTCGTCCCCGTCGTTGCGGATGGATTGACCTTCCACAGTTAAAATATACAATTATGCTTAGCGGAGTTACCCAGTTGGTGCTCACAAAAGCTGATGTACTGAACGAATTTGACACATTGTATGCTGCAACTGCCTATCAGTATCCGGATGGGACAATCAGTGAAGAAGTGCCTTACGATATGGTAAACACAGTAATTGTTCCTCAGTATAAGCAATACAGCGGTTGGAATAGTTCGCTCGAAGGCATACGAGATTTTGAAGATTTTCCGCAGCAGCTTCAAGACTATATTCTTGATTTGCAGGCTTATTTGGCAGTTCCTTTTACCATGATTTCTGTTGGTCCGGAACGTGAGAGTCTTATTATTCGAGAAAAAGTAAGCGTTTAAATTACTTAAATATACAAGGCATACCGCGCGGTTTGCCTTTTTTTATTGATAATTGTCATGCTTAGATGTTTTGTACTTGATATTTTAAATGAATAAGTTTATCTTTGCATCTTCAAATAATTACGATTAAAGTTCTTTTAAGCGCTAAGCAGATGTTGAGTAGGAATAATATAAGAATAAAGGTGTTGCAGGCTCTATATGCACATGAGATTAACCCGATGGAGGACAGTGCAGCAGCAGAGAAGTTTTTTGTCAGATCTGTTAATGATACTTACAGGCTTTATCTGCTGATCATGTACTATCTCCAGAAAGTTTCTTCCTACAGTCAAAAGGATTTTGAAATCAGAAGCAGAAAATTTGTACCTACTGAGGATGACTCAAAAGCTTCACTTGTCATGTATGAAAATCCGGTTGTGAAAGCGCTGCGCGACAGTAACTCATTTCATGCCGTACTCAAAAAACAGGGAATAACCCAACTCTTAGATGAGGATTTAGTAAGAAGATTGTTTAAGCTTTTTGCAGAATCGGAATATTACGAATTTTACCGTAATACTAAGAATATGCCACTGAAAGAACATCAGTATGCATTGGTAAAATTGTACATGATATTGCGGGAAGATGAGGGTTTTGTTGAACATTTATCTGATAATTTTCCATCCTGGGATGACGATGAATCGCTCGTTTACGGTGCAATTAAAAGAAGTGTACGAGATTTGCCTCATAATGTCTCTTTTTTTATTGAACAATTGCCAAATAGCGAATTTGTTAATGAATTAGGTAAAGATTTGCTCTATAAGGTAATGCGTCACGATGAGGATATTCAGGCAATGATTGCTGCCAAGCTCAAAAACTGGAATGAAGACAGGGTAGCACAGTTGGATATGATTATGATGAAGATGGCAATTTGCGAATTCATGTATTTTGAATCAATACCTACTAAAGTAACTATAAATGAATATGTAAATGTTGCCAAACTTTACAGTACCGATAAAAGTAAACGATTTATTAACGGTATTCTCGATAGATTAATGCAGGATTTGCATGAAGAAGGTAAAATTAATAAAACAGGAAGAGGTTTAATTGATGAATAAAATGATCAGAACTATCGGCATCTTATTTTTATGCTTTGCTGCTATTTTTGTCAATGCCCAAAATAGCGGTAATAGAAATGCCATCAGCTACAAAATGCTGGTAACAGATTATAATACAATAGATACACAGTACAGAAATGAAAATCCAAAAAGATACATTCATCCCGATGATGTAAATTTTGGTGCTGAACTGGGCTATCAGCGCTACCTATTTCCTTCATTCAATGCCGGAGCTTCCCTTCGATTGGGCAGTATCGATTCTTATCATCTTTTGATTGACTCAACCGATGGCGGTTGTACTGCAGCACCTTGTAACAGAAGATTTCATCGGAATGAGCTCTTTGCAGCATTTGGTATTCATGGCGATTATAAATTCAATAATGGGTATATCCTCAAGGAAGATTTTTTGATAGCACCCTATCTGAGATTCGGATTGAATGCACTTTACCTCAGTCGTCGAAAAGGTAATTTTGATTTACAAATACCTATGGCCCTGGGCGTGAATATCAGATTGAATCCTTTATTTTCTTTGCAGACACAATTCGACTATAATCAGTCTTTGATTGTAAATAAAAATAACTTTGTTATTTCCGCTGGATTTGTCTGGACTTTGGGCAAATCCAATGAGCTTAGTGTTGAAGAGGAGAGAGAAATCATTATCACTCCAAGATAAGTTGCCATAAAATGAAGATATTAACATTTCTTTGCCCAGCTTTTATACTTTTTTCCTGTTCTTCCGGAGAGGTGAAATTTCAATCGGCTGATGAAGTTTTGAAGTCCGACAAAATAAACGGATCTAAGATTTACTATAATCCTGTATCAGCCGATAAACCCCTTAAAGAAAATGAAGTTTCCAAATTGAGTTTTGAAAAGGTTGAACATGATTTTGGTACCATTAAAGAGGGAGAAATTGTTCAACATATTTTCAAGTTTAAGAACAGCGGAAATTCACCGCTTGTCATTACAAATGCCAGTGGAACCTGTGGTTGTACCGTTCCGGAATGGCCAAAAGAACCTATAGCACCCGGTAAAAGTGGTGAAATAAAAGTATCTTTTGATAGTAAAGGTAAAAGTGGAGTTGAGGAAAAGGAAGTTTATGTAATGGCTAATACGATTCCCAATAAAACAACATTGCGGATTAAGTCTTTGGTTTTGTCTAAAAAGTAACAGTTTATAAATTTAATAAATAATTCAAAATGAACAGTTTATCTATTTTATTATGGGAGCCTGCGCAACCGCAGGGAAATGCAGGTTATCTTAACATCATATTGCTGGTTGTGGCAATGGTGGTGATTTATTTCCTGATGATCAGACCGCAAAGCCAACAAAGAAAAAAACAGTCAAATTTTAGTACTTCCCTCAAAAAAGGGAAAAAAGTAGTCACTATCGGAGGCGTTCATGGAGTAATTGCCGATATTAGTGATACAACAGTGGAGTTGATTGTAGCGCCTAAAACGCATATTACTTTTCAGCGCGATGCCATCTCTATGGATTTTACAAATGCTGCTTATGGACAACAATCAGAATCCGCAAATACAGAAAAGCAGACAGAAGAGTCTAAGTAAGTTATCTTCCTTTCTGAAAACAGACAGGGCAATACTGATGATATGCATCGGTATTGCCTTCGTTTTTTGGCTGTTTACCAAATTATCCTATCCTTTCAGGTCACAGGTTTCTATCAGGGTTGAGTATAACCTATCAAAAGATAAGGTGCTTACAACTCCTGCTCCAGAACTTATTGATATCAACATTGAAGCCAGTGGTTGGGAATTACTGAAGTTTTATTTTGTTAAAAGGAAGTATACTATCGATGTAGATGTAAGTGATAATAGCCCTAAGACATTGAATGCAGCAGCTTTAAAGGCAAAGCTACTTAGTCAGTTTCCAGAAAATGTAAGTATCATAGAAATAACACCTGATCTGATTCAATTTAAACCTGAGGATTTTGCAGTGAAGAAGGTCCCTGTTAAAGCAGATAATCAACTCCAGTTATCAGCCCAGTTTATTTTGAAGGATTCTTTAAAAGTTTTTCCCGATAGCGTTGAAGTTAGAGGGCCTGCTTCAGTAGTGAAGGGGATTGAATTTTGGCTTACTGCTCCGCTAAGTTTCAGCGGAGTTGAATCTTCTTTTCTGAAAAAAGTATTACTCAGAAGACATTCAAATAAAAATATAAGTATTGTGCCCGATAAAGTAGATGTAGAGGGTATGGTAGAACAGATTACAGAAAAAAACCTCGAGGTTGATATTACAAAGATTGGCATACCCGATTCGCTGCTTTTGGTATTACTCCCGCAAAGAGTAAATATATCCTGTATTGTTGGCTTGAGTGATTTTGACCTAATAAGTGCTAAAGATTTCAGAATTACTGCCGATTTTACAAAGATAAATATTAACAGCCGGACAGCTGTAAAATTAGAGCTTGAAGATTACCCTGCTTCTATTCATAAAATAAAAATGCAACCTAAGGAAGCTGACTTTATCATCAGAAGTAAAAAATAAAAGAGTATGACCAAAAAGGCCATACTCTATAAATACTTTCAGAAAACAAAATAAATTTTGTATTCATTATAAAGTTAGTTAATAGTTTTATAAATAAAAAATAATTTAGTTAATTATTTTGGCAAAATTAAAAAAGGCGAAATATTTAAAATGCTTATACCTTATTTAAAAAGTTTCGAAGCTTATTTGCAATTGGAAAAAGGTTTGGCTCAGGCTTCGGTTTTTGCGTACATGAATGATCTTAAAAAACTTGATGAATATTTTCAGATAAAAAGTTTCGAGATTCCTGTTCAGGCTTTAAAATTGGGTCAATTACAGGAATTTTTACAATATCTGAATGAGTTGGGATTTGCAGCAGCCTCTCAGGCGCGAATGCTTTCTAGCATAAAATCGTTTTTTTCTTTTCTTGTACTTGAAAAAATTCTTGACATCAGTCCCGCCGAGCTTTTAGAAACACCAAAACTTAGTAAAAAATTGCCCGAGGTGCTTTCTTACGAAGAAATTGAAATGATGCTCGATTCGATTGATCTCTCGAAACCTGAGGGACACCGAAACCGTGCAATGATTGAGGTTCTATATGCCTGCGGTTTGCGTGTGAGCGAACTTACAGGGCTCAGAATATCGAGTCTTTATCCTGAAATTGGCTTTGTTCGGGTTATTGGTAAGGGCAATAAAGAACGACTGGTGCCGATAGGAGAGAGCGCCCTTAAACAGGTTAGTTTTTATCTCGAGGACAGAAAGCAGATGGACAACATTGATAAGAAATCTGAAGATATTGTATTTCTAAATCGAAGAGGTAAACAACTTACCCGAATCATGATTTTCCTGATTGTAAAAGAAGCAGCCCTTGCAGCCGGTATCGATAAAAACGTTTCGCCACATACCTTCAGACACAGTTTTGCAACGCATCTGCTCGAAGGTGGAGCTGATTTAAGGATTGTTCAACAACTTTTGGGACATGAATCGATCACAACAACAGAGATTTACACGCATCTTGATATGAATTATTTGCGTGAAACGCTGCGAAGTTATCATCCGAGGAATAAAAAAAGGTGAACCCAAGTTTTGGAATTCACCTTTTCAGAATTTTTAGTACTGTTATGACAATGCGATATTTTTGAAAGTATCTGCCTTGTCTCCCATGAAATCTAAAGACCCTTCCTCGTAATTTTCAGAAATAGCTTCTGCAAGTTGTGGATCGATACTTTCGGAATTCACCTGTACATAAAGGATAAACTCTCCTGCTTCTTTTGAGTAAATAAGTCCTTTGTCCGAATTTTGAAGACGAATTACTAACCTTGTAATTCCGTTCAACGGTATAAGTTCAAGGTCAATAACCGATTCGTTGTGTTGTTTGCGGATTTTGTAAGTACAAACTTGCAATTCAACCGTTGTGTTCATGACAAAAGCATCCTCCGTAATAAAAAAGCCTCTTTTAATGAGCTGTTCTTTGATTTTTGACCGAATTTCCTCGCTGTTATCGGTCAATTTTTCGCTTCTGAAATCTTTGAATTGCCAAACTTTGCCAAATAATTGTTTCAATAATACATTTGAGCTGTTTTCTGCAATACTTGCTTTGTTTTCATTTAGCAAATCGGCTTGTTTAGCTGTTAGATAGTTGCTCAGATTAGCTTTGATAAATGCTTTTGCTTCTATGTTATCGGCAATTGCAGCTGCATGAAGGTAGAAATAAGCCTTATCAGATTGTTGCTCGAAATTAAAAGCCAATTGGCCAAGAGCATAAGAGGCTGGAACTGACGCGCCAGGCTGTTTGCGTAGGTCGAGGAGCATTTTTTCTGCATCTTGTATCTGCCCGGTCGAAGCCAAAATAAATGCTTTTTCAATTAAAATATCATTTTTGTAAAGATCGCCTGCTGTTGAAATTAATTTTTCGGCCTTACTCAGTGCAAGGTCAGTACTTCCTGAAATACGCAGCGCAGCAATTTCAGTCAGTTGATAGGCAATTGTATCGGGTTCAGCTTGTATCGCCTTTTGAATAAATTCGAGGGCTTGTGCTGCTGCATTATTTTTCAAAAGTGCTTCCGCATAGGCGGCAAGAAAATCAGCATCAGGGTTTTCAATCAATTTAATGGCCTTAGTGTAGGCTTCAGCAGCAAGTTTATAATCTTGAATTTGAGCAGCATTTTTTCCAAGATTATAAGCATAGGCAAAATTTTCGGGAGCATTTTTAGCCAATTCAGTGAGTAAAGGTAAAGTATCCTCAAATTTTTGCATTTCACCTAACATTTGCGCTTTAGTACTGTAAGCTAATTCGGTATAGCCTTTATTTATCACTGAATTAAGTTCCATCAGCGCATCAATTGTACGGCCACTATTTTTAAGTGCAATCGCCCTATGGCATCTCAAATCATTGTCCTGGGGGGCATTAGCCACAGCTCCATCGAAATAGACCAAGGCCTGCTGAGGAAAATTGTTGGAATAAAGTTCATATTCGCCCAGCGCTTTTAGTGCGCTTACATTTGTGATATCATGGGTCAGTACTTCAATATAGGCTTTAATAGCAGCTTCCTGATCGCCCTGTTGTAACTTTAATTCGGCATATTTCAGGATGCTATCCGTATCATGAGCATTGAGTTGAATCAATTTTACATAACACATTTCTACTGCTTCGAAAGGTACATTTTCTCTTTGAGTCAAAGCTTCGGCCAGAAATTTATAACCGAAGGTTTCCTCAGGGAAATTTCTTAGAGCATCAGCAGCCAGTGTTTCAGCAGCGCTAAAATTCATTTCAGCAATAGCTTTTTCTATATTTTGATACAATTGTTCTTTTAGCATAATTGTAATGTTATTTTATGAAATAATTTTAAAATCGATTCTGTTAGTAATCAATTAAAATGGGTTAAAATAGTCAACAAAATCACCAACTCCGTCAACAATTTTCCCTCCAAATTCTACAGCTGAGTCATAGACATCACTGGCGAAATCTACTAATTTGCCCATGCCTTTTTTAGCCCAGGTGCCCACATCTGTCAATGCCTCATAGGCTTTTTTGAAATGGGCCTTTAGGTCGGGGTGCATTTCGCATTGCCAGTTGCCTTTTGATGAAGCGCCAAGGTATTGCCAGTCACTGATCTGAAACCCGATGGCATAGACTGGTGTTTTAATTACGAAAATATTTAAAGCACTTGATTCGATGGTATAAAGTACCTCTTCTAAAACTAGGAAATCTGCTCTCGCTTTTCCGTACATTGTGAGGCTGGCCTGAAGACCACCTTCAAGCTTTGTATTTGAGCTGACCATTAATTTTGCCGAGGCTTCGCCTTTTAAAACAGCTTCCAAAATACCTTCCACGGCAGCAAGACTATAACCGAGCACAGTAAAAGCTGCTAGACCTAATCCAGCCTCAGCCTTCAGTTCAACATTTCCAGTTGATTCTATACCCATTTTATCTGCTGCGCCAACAATTCTATTATTTAAATTTGCTTTCATCGAAGCTCCAAACTTGGCATAAGCTGTAAAGATGGAGTAAAATGTTGCAAGCGGTATTTTTTTTGAAAATTTAAAGAATTCGTACTCACTGTTAAACAGTTTTAAGTATTCGTCTAATTTTTTCTTAATGTCAATTGTGACTTTGTCACCAGTTTTCTCAATTACATTCAAAAGGCCCTCAACATTTACTTTCATGTCAATATTGATATTTGTATCTCCCTTGGGCAAGTTATCTAATTTTTTAAGGATTTGATTGGTGTTATCAAGGATTTTATCAACTTTGCCATGAATTTCATGAACTTCTGATTTGACATCAAGAACGTTTTGGTTGATTACATTCAATTTGTTTTCAACATTTGCAAAACCAGCCTGCATTTCCTGACGACTTTTAATTACAGCATCAAGAGTTGAATTAGTCTTGCCGCTAACACAAGACAAAAATGCAGTAAGTACATCATCCTGGCTTGGCAGAATGTCGTACATATTGGTGTAGAGCATTGCCTGTAGCTGAGGATTTGGGGCAGTATTTTGTAAGAATGTATTGATATCAATTGTTGTAACTAAACTGCGCCAGGGTAGTTCCCATTGTGCATTAAAAGTGGCCAGATCTTTATGCTCCTTTAATTTGATATCTTTGAGCACAAGTGCGTTGAATACATTGCTAATCTCTGGTACCATAGAACTGAAACCCTGCAGCATGCTGGTTTTGAATTTGGCTGCACTAAAGGTTCCGCCATCAAGACCAAGAACTGTTTTAGAAGCGACACCGAGCGCTGTGCTGATGGTCTCTTTCCAGTCATTAAGCTTTTGTGTGAGATTGGCACTGAAATTTGGCTGACCCGTAATATAATAGGGCGAATTCGTATTGATACGGTTAACTGCTGAAACCGATAGGGTTATAATTGGAATGAGGCGGTTTGAGAAAAAATTTGGCTCGTTGACATCCTGTAAAGCAATAAGCGTAGCACTTACAGCTTTTATTTGGTCGAGTGTAGCGCCCGCTTTTGAAACAAAATCTGAAAGTGTTGGAATATTATCGGTCACAATGCTCATTATAGCCTTGTTCATTGCTAACTGCAGTTTACTAAAAAGCGTATTCTGAGCCGAAACTGTTTTAATCTGCGACATACAGTCTTTTGCAATCATGTCGATTGCAATTTCACATTTTCCAAAAGGATGTGATGCGAGTTTTGCAATGTCGGTTTTCATATGCTCAACCCATTTGCTTATATCTGCTTCAAAGTCTTTTTCCGACATTACATAGGCAGATGCAAATTTATCATTAATCAGCTCGGCAATATCGGTTGCACTGGGAACTTTTAGACTTGGGCTGTTTTCGTAAGACGATTCATAATCGGCAAAGAAGTAATTTTTAAGGACCGGAATTTTCATTTCTTCCACAGCATCCATACTAGTTGTCCTTTTCAGCGCCTCTGTATCAATCATCTCAAATTCTTTCAGCGCAAGCTTCTGTAGTTCTTTGACTAGATTGCCCGAATTTATACCACCTGTTACACTGCCCACATAGCTAATCATAGCATCCAAGGCGTTTTCAAACATTGGATCTGATGCTGCCTTAATGTTTTTAAGTCCGGTAGCAATATTATTTTCACCATTATGCAACGCTTCAGCTGTCAAAAGCTTTGAATGAAGGTTGGGATTTATCGAGAGCTTTTGCATACCCTGTACAAACTGGTCGATATGTTTTGCGAAATTTGCAAGATCCTTTAGTTTGCCCCTTCCAAAGATAACTAATCCACCTTGTTCGTCTAAAACTTCAGCGTAAGCTACCTTTTTGTTAAGCAGGCTGAGCGTTTTTTCTATTTCTGGAAATTCGGCATTAAGGTGTGGGTAGTTTTTGAGTAGTTCCTCAAGTTTGGCTATTTTACCAAGTAGAAGCTCTTTATCTTTATCTTTCATAATTATATGGCGTTTTGAGTCTTAGATTTTAATTTTATACTTTGCGTCGAAGCCTACTTTTTCCAAAAAAGTGTTGATATCATTGACCATTGTCACTGTATTCTGCTTTAGCGTTTCTAGTGCTTCATTACCTTTAGCCAGAGCAGGATTTGCCAACTGTGCTTTCAGTGCTTCGTAGTTTTTGAGAAATAATTGAACTTCGGTTTCTGCCCCACTGAGTTTTGCAAGTTCATCTATTTTATTTTTAAAATTTTTCAGACTGATTTGCAACTTACCCAAGAGCGGAAGTGTGAATTTAATACCTTCATCTTTCGCTTTTACCCTAAATTGCTCCCATTCATCTTTTAAAGAAAGTTGAAGTCTGGCAAGTTCCTGTATGATCGCTTTAATTTTTGCCTTTTCATCTTCCGGTTTTGCCTCTTTTTTGTCAGGGCCAAGGTTTACATCATCTTCATCTTCCTTTTCATCATTATCCTCTTCATTTTCAATTTCAGAATCTTCAGCAACAACAACTTTTAGTACGGTATTGATTTTTTCGAATAATTCTTCACCTTCCGATTGCAATAACTCTGGTTTTAAACCGCCAAGAGTGAGTTCTACATTTGCAATATGGCCTTCGTCGCCCATATCGAAAGATATTCTGCCGCCACCAGATTTTTTAAAAAGATGTATTTTTTCTTTTTTAACCCTTTTCATATCAGCTTTCATTTCTGACTCTTTTTTGTAGGGCACAGCAACGGTGGTTTTTTTGCCGTCCAGTTTGAAAGCAACAAAAACAATTACTGCTTTTGCTTTCTTCCATGCTGCTTTATTTTTGAAAGCCTTTATAAAATCGGCCTTTTTCATGTCTTTAAGATCGTCAATCAATAACTCTTCTGCCATGATTTTTAATTTTGTTGATTTGAAAATTTTAATAAGCTTTAACTTTAACATCAGTGGCGAAAATAAAAGTTTAAACCATAAAAATCAAGAGATTCTTAAAGTTAGTATACTTTATTTTGGAGATTTTAAGAAAGGCTTGTTTATGAAATTATATTTTCTTAACTTTGCAAATTTTGAAAATTAATTCAATAAAGATAAGTTCGAAATCTAATTGATTGTTTTTTAAGACTATATGACTTATTTTGGAATATTGAATTTTGAAATGCCCCCTTTTGAAAAATAGATAATTTTATCCGGGCTGTTGAAGATTTTAGTAGGCAAAGCATTTGGTTTGAGCATCCCTTCTTTTTTTTGCCAACGGCCAGCAAGGAACTGAAATCCTGCAATTGAGAAAGATTGAATT
>JBIPOO010000115.1:0-11956 GCA_044379045.1 Saprospira sp. | reverse complement strand
ATTGCAGGGGGAGTTTGACCTACAAAGCTTGAAGGCGTTCCACCAGGGAAAGTCCATACCCAAGTTGTAATGTTAGAACCATTACCAACAGAATTATCATAAAATGTTGTGCTGTTGCCCTGAATAATATCACGTGGCAAAGCAAAGAAATCGGCTACTGGTTTTCCTGCCGTTAATGTATTCTGTACACATTGCAAAGCAGCAAGTGCACTGATACGAGGACCAATATTCTGATTGATATTTACACCTGTTGAAATTAAACAATTAAGTACCTGTGTTGGAGTCAAAGTAGGATTAACACTCAACATCAAACCTACGAGACCTGCTGCAAATGGTGTAGCCATAGAGGTTCCTCCCATTCTAGCGTATGAATTTCCTCCAGTTGAATAAACCGTACTCAACAAACCACCATTTGAATAACCACCTGGAGATGCGATATCAACAAAGGTTGTTCCACCGTTGAAATTGGAAAAACTTGAACGGGCATCGTTGCTGTTTACAGAACCTACACCTATTACATTGTTATAACCGGCAGGATATTGAACTGTAGTATTACCATCATTTCCTGCAGCAGCTAAAAATACGATGTTAGGATAAGCATTGATAAGCGTTTGAAGTGCAGAACTGGAAGAAGGTCCTCCAAATGACATGCTCACAACATGTGCACCATTTTCGCAGGCCCATTGAATGCCATCGTAAGAATAGTAAACAGAACCTGAGCTAGCGGAGTTTGGCGTACATTTTACACCAATCAACTCTACATTTCCACCCAATGAAGCAATACCTCTGGCATTGTTAATATCGGCAGTAGCTAAGCCTGCGCAGTGCGTACCATGCGACCATCCCTGATCAGTGTTATAGATTGTGGGCGGAGTAGCATTATTGTCGTTATCTGCCACATCGTATTGAGCAAAGGTAGTCAGGTCGGAATGTCCGCAGAAAACAGCATTGTCTATAATGGCAACCTTTACGCCACTACGGCCAAGGCTGATATTCCATGCATTTTCAGATCCAACTAAGGTATGGTACCATTTGTCTGTGCCGTTATGATTGGTATCGTTTGGAATAAAACCTGTTCTGTAGATCGGCTCTTTGCTCACAAATTCAATAAATTCAAGTTTTTCGAGCTTCGATACCAATTCATCGATTCTTGCATGTGCGCCAAATGTCAGGCGGTAGATATTTCTGAGTTCTTTTCTGGAACTGAAATAGCTTGGGCGTTCAAATATTTGAACATCATAAGCCTCCAGGAGGTTTTTTAGTTGAGGATAGTCGTTCAAATCCTCAATCAGACTAAAACTGTTGGGGTTTGTACGAAGCTGACCCGATTTATTCTCATAAGGTTCACCCTTAATTCTGAACATAATCCTTCCATCCAGGAAGTTTGCATCGATATTTTGACTGTAAAGGTTTTGGAACATCAAAACCGACAGCACAAAAAGAAAAATTCTTTTCATAAGAAAGTTTTTGTTTAATAATGTTAGGATATACAAAAGTAAATTTGATAATTGAACGCAAGTTAAGCATATTTGAACGCTATTTTAAAAATATTCCAATCAAAAATTCTAAAATCAATTTATTGACAGCATGATACCGTAAAAACCAAAACAACGACTGACATTTCGGCAGTTCTAATTAAGATATCTGACAGAATATTATGTCAAAATCTGCAAAATTGTCCATTGCCTGCGCTTGGCACATTAACTGATAAGGGTAGATTATAATGATAGTGAGAACTATCTACCTAATCAATTTTATTAAACAACCATAAAATTATTTTTCATTATGAAACCGATCAATGATAGAGTTGTGATCAAGCCATCACCTGCTGAAGAGACTACAAAAGGCGGACTTTACATCCCAGAAACAGCCAAAGAAAAACCACAACGTGGCGAAGTTATCGCAGTTGGCCCCGGCAAAGACGACAAAAAAATGACTGTAAAGGTTGGAGATACCGTACTTTACGGAAAATATGCAGGTCAGGAAATCAACCTCGAAGGCATCGATTATCTGATTATGAGAGAAGATGACATCTTAGTAATTGTATAAAGATGAAAGGGTGAAAGAGGAAAGACTGAAAGAGGAAAGATCTGACTTCTGATAGTCTGATAATCTCTTAAAAAATCCTGATACTCAATACTTGATACACAATACTAAATCTAGATAAAAATCCAATTCAATTAATTAAAAATTTAAAATAACATGGCAAAAAATATTAGTTTTCAATCTGAAGCACGCGAAAAATTGCGACACGGCATCAATGCATTGGCAAATGCTGTAAAGGTAACCCTTGGTCCTAAAGGCCGTAATGTGGTTATTCAAAAATCATTTGGTGCTCCTCATATCACGAAGGATGGTGTAACTGTTGCAAAAGAAGTTGAACTCGAAGATGCAATTGAGAATATGGGTGCACAAATGGCCAAAGAGGTAGCTTCAAAAACTGCTGATGTTGCCGGAGACGGAACAACTACAGCAACTGTTTTAGCTCAAGCAATCGTAAACTCAGGCATGAAATTGGTTGCTGCAGGCGCCAATCCTATGGACCTAAAGCGCGGTATTGACAAAGCCGTTAACAAAGTAGTTGAACATTTGAAAGGTTTGAGTGAAATTATCGGAGACGACTTTTCAAAAATCGAGCAAGTAGCCACAATCTCAGCCAATAATGACCATGAAATCGGCAAATTGATTGCCAATGCAATGCAGGAAGTTACTACAAACGGTGTTATCACAGTAGAGGAAGCTAAAGGCCGCGAAACTTACGTAGATAAAGTTGTAGGTATGCAGTTCGACCGCGGTTATCTGTCCCCTTACTTTGTAACCAATGCTGAAACTATGGACTGTGAATATGAGCATCCTATGATTCTTATTCATGACAAGAAAATCAGCAATGTACAGCAGTTGATTCCTGTTCTTGAGAAAGCTCATGGTGCAGGTCGTCCGCTTTTGATTATTGCAGAAGATTTAGACACTCAGCCTTTGAGTACTTTGGTTGTAAATCGCATTCGTCTCGGTTTGAAAGTAGTTGCTGTTAAAGCCCCAGGCTTCGGCGATCGTCGCAAAGCAATGCTCGAGGACATCGCAATCCTAACTGGAGGTACAGTAATTTCTGAAGAAACAGGTCATTCATTGGAAAATGTACAATTGACTGACCTCGGAAGCTGCGAGCGATTAACAGTAGACAAAGACAACACAACAATTGTTAACGGTCAGGGCTTAGCTGATAAAGTAACTGGTCGTATTGCACAAATCAAAGCTCAAATTGAAAATACAACTTCTGACTACGACAAAGAAAAACTACAAGAACGTCTTGCCAAATTGGCAGGTGGCGTGGCAGTTCTTTATATCGGTGCACCTACCGAAGTTGAAATGAAAGAGAAAAAAGACCGCGTTGACGATGCATTACATGCTACACGCGCTGCCGTTGAGGAAGGCATTGTTCCAGGTGGTGGTGTTGCGCTTATCCGCTGTTTGGATGCTCTTGAAAACATGGTTGGTCTGAACGATGATGAAACTGCTGGTATCAGTATTGTACGCACCGCTTTAGAATCACCGCTTCGCGTTATTTCAGAAAATGCCGGTGTAGAAGGATCTGTAGTGGTAATGAAAGTTAAAGAAGGTAAATCTGATTTTGGTTATAATGCCCGCACTGAGGTGTATGAAGACCTTAAAAAAGCTGGTGTTATCGACCCAACAAAAGTAACTCGTGTTGCACTTCAAAACGCAGCTTCTATCGCAAGTATGATTCTAACTACTGAATGTGTCATCAGCGACATTAAAGAAGATAATCCTTCTATGCCTGCTGGTATGCCAGGTGGTATGGGTGGTATGATGTAGGGAATAGAGGAAATATTGAAAGAAGCGAAGAGGAAAGATTGAAAGAAGAACCGATTTCGTCCCAAGACGAGCGCGCTCCACGAACCGAGGCTATGCCGAGCTCCACAAAGTGAAGTGAAAGAAGCGAATAGGAAAGATTGTAAACTTCTTATTTCAAATTTCATACTTCTGACTTCAAACTTCTGATTTCAAACTTCTGACTTCAAACTTCTGATTTCAAACTTCTGACTTCTGATTTCAAATATAACTCCGTAAAACTTAAAAAAGCCCGCAAATGCGGGCTTTTTTTATTATTGATATCTACTAGAATTTTGCCCTGACAGCTACCTGAAAATTTCTTCCAGGAGCATTGATACCGCTTGCAAAGGTGCGATACTGAGTATCTAATATATTTTCTATTCCGACTTGAATAATGATATTCTTATGAATATTGTAGCTAGCATTTAAGTTAAGCGTAAACCAGGCAGGCATACCAAGGGGAGTAGCATATTGTTCATTGTCCTCACCATTCAGAAAATAATCTTTCAACCTTTTCCAGCCATTATAAATGCTGAAGAATTCTGCGCTGAATTTCTTGCCAACATATGACAAAGCACCGCGTAAAAGTAGTGGAGGAATATGGTCGAGCGGAATAGCCGTACTATCAGTTTTAATTCTGCCATAATTGTAATTTGCACTGAGATTAAGGAAAAAATTACCGGCAATATTACCCCTAAAACGCGAGCTAAAGCCAAATATATAAGCTGCCTTTTTATTCTGATTGGCAAAAACAGCACTGTTCACCCCATCATAAATCAATGAATCGGAACCATCAAAAGTGAATTTATCAACCAAAACAATATCAAAAAAATCACTGTAGTAAATTGAGCTTTCTAATTTAAAGCGCTTAGCAAAAATATTGCTAATCCCCAATTCATAACTGATTGTTTTCTCGGGGCGAAGATTTCTGTTAGGCACGATGACCGCACCGGGTGCTGATTCAAAAATTTTACTCAGATCATCTACATTTGGCACCCTGAAACCACTTGATAACATCGCTGAAAGTTTCAATTCATCACGCAGCGTATAAACAAGGCCTGCACTGCCAGAATAAACCGGCGTTTGCTGACTGATTTGACTATAAGGTAGATTGAACATGATATCATTATTCAAAATGGTCGAAAATAAGGTTGAATATCCCAATCTTAGACCATCGACCAAGGTAAGTTGCTCATTGATTTTCCAGGTGTGCGAAAAATACAGTGCGAAATGATTCAAATTATTCTTTCCATCAGGATATCGGCTACTGATTCTTGCAGTAGTATCTGTAAAAATATTGGTCTTAAATGCTGTAGATTTCAGCATATTCACCTGAATGTCAAATCCAAATCTAAGCTCATGCCTACTCAATGTTTTTTTAAAATCGAGGTTGGAGGCAATAACATGCACGTACTCAATTCTGCTATTCAGAAAGTCATTGGCAAAGTTTCGGGTGTGTCTGCTTTCGACCAGATATTGATAATTAAGTCCAAAATGCAGCGATTCAAAAAACAGGTTCGGGTTTTGATAATTGAGATCATATGCGGCGAGCAATCGGGTTTGAGGACCGTAAAACCATTCTGCAAATTTCAATCCGCTAGCTGCCGACAAGTCTGTCAATCGGTCATATCGTGGCACATTGGTAGAATTTGAAAGCTGCAGATTAAGCCCATGCGTAAGTTTATCGAGTTGTCTGAATATAAACTTCTGAACAATATCATACTGGCTGTATCCAGAGCCTATTTGCAACATCGGATTTGAATTACTAAGGACAGTATCCTGTCCGTCTTGAGTCAAACCCGCGTAAAAATTCCTTTCTCCATAGGCAGACTCATAGAATGGATTCTGATTCCTGCCGGAACGTAAATCACCGAACCGATTATAGGAAAAAGAGCTGAAGCTAGCAAATCGGCGCTTGCCTACATTAAAATCGAGATGACCGGAAAACCCATTACATGCAGAATTATAGGCAGTCGCTGCAGATAAATTAAATAGTATTACGGAATCAACTGAAAGTTTAGGCTTTTTTGTAAAAAGATGAATAACCCCACCCAATGCGTCGCTGCCATAACGGTTCGATGCTGGTCCAAAAAGTACTTCAATACGCTCCAGGCTGTTTACATCTGTTTTAACAATGTCCTGCAGATGTCCTGTTCTGTAAATCAGGTTATTTAACCTTACCCCATCCACCACCAATACAATTCTGCTGGCCTCAAAACCCCTGATAACAGGACTCCCCCCGCCCATCTGACTTTTTTGTACCTGAATGCCGTTGGCAAAAAGCAAATCTGCAGTATTAAAAGTGTTTATTTTTTCAATGTCTTTTTGCTTCAAAATAAAAACCTCGCTCGGAACTGTTTTTACCAATTCTGTTTCCTTATTGACAGAGATAACCGCCTCGTTAAAATTGTAAATTTTTAAACTATCATCTCCTTCAAGCTGCGCTTTTGCAATACAAGAAAACAAAATCAGCAATAATAAAAATACTGATTTCATATTTTTTGAATTAATAAAATAACTTAGAGGCCAATACTAGAGCATTGACCAATTTCATAAATATGCTATTTCCTTAAATTTTAGGAGGAGGACTATTTATCTTCTGAAATCCTGAAATTAATTTATTGGATTCACTTTTAAAACAATTTGTCAAAGAGCAATTGACAATTCTTTGATTTCTAATTTTATTTAAGACGGTTAAATCACCCAAATAAAAGGTTTTGTAAAAATTGGTCAGTTGAAAACTCAATTCTCTGTTTCCGGGTAAATCAGGTATTTTCTTCGAAACTAAAGCTAGCAATTTTTGATTCAATACACTTTCTTCAGCATCCCACCAGCAAAGGTATTCAGTAGAATCAGCTGTTTTCTTTGAACTTACAATGTCATACATCTCACCATTGAATTCAAATTCTTTGGAATGCTTCCATTGTAGTTTTTTATTTAAATCAGCATTGGCAAATTTCAGTTTTACCAATTCCTCTTCATTTAAACCTGCAATCATTTTTCTTTTTATTTCTTTCCTAAGCATTTTCTTTCTGTGCTGTATACTTAAAAAGGAACTGTGCAGTGGCAAAATAAATATTATTGACAAAGCAGAAATAAATACAAAGCATCCCAGAATCTTGAACACAGACAACCATCCCAGCTCATTAGAGCCAAAGTACAACCTTTTAACAACCGAATTGGTTATAGTCCTGTATTTATACATCCTAAAAAATGGTCAAAAATATCTTCAAAGGTAAAAAAGATTAATCCAATTTTGAATCGAATAATCGAGACAAAATGTAATTTTGAAAAAAATCGAGCATACACATGAAAAATAAAATCGTACTTGTATCGGGTGCCAATTCCGGCATCGGAAAATCTACAGCCCTTGCACTAGCCAAACAAGGTGCTCAGGTTATTTTACAATGCCGTAGCGAGGAACGAGGCGAAGCTGCAAGAAAAGAAATTATTGAAGCTAGTGGAAATGACAATATCGATCTCATGCTTTGCGACCTAGCCTCTCATGATTCTATCCGACAGTTTGCCAAAGAATTCAGAGAAAGTTATGGCCATATTGATGTATTAGTGAATAATGCTGGTGCAATTTTCGGTAAAAAAATCATGAGCCCCGACAATAGAGAGTATACTGTTGGGCTCAATCACATGGGTTATTTTCTGAATACACATTATCTGATGGATTTGGTTTTGGCGGGTGAAATGAAAAGAGTGGTCAATGTTACATCACTTGCACACAAGTTTGTGCTAAAAATTGATTGGGACAATCTTGAAGCTGAAAAAACTTTCGGGCAATTTTATCAGTACGGACTCAGTAAACTGTTCAATGTTTATTTTACAACTGAACTAACTAAAAGGTACGCATCTGAAGGGCTGATTTCGAATTGCCTGCACCCTGGTGTTGTAAATACGGGATTTGGAAACAGCGGATCAGGTTTTTTCAAAAGACTGGTCGAAATGGGTCGCCGTTTCTTAACACCTGCCGACAAAGGAGCAGAGACCTCAGTTTTTCTGGCTTCTGCTCCAGAGGCAGCTGCCTTCAATGGCCAGTATTTTGCGAACAGAAAGCCTGCGAAACTAAGTAAACTGGCACAAAACCAGGAAGTCGCTGCAAAAGTATGGGATAAAAGTTTGGAATGGGCCGGAATAGCTGAATTTGGGAAACTCTAGGTAAACTTTTGTAAAAATTCATCAAATTTTAAAGTAAAATCGCTCAAATGCGTATTGGGTTTTATATCTTTGCCCCGACATTTGCAAACCAAAGCCAAAAATGGATGGCAGCGGCAATCAGATACCAATCAAACATTTATCGTTTCAACCAATTTACATTACAAAAACTATGAGCAAATCACTTGGAAGACACATTTTGGTTGAGTTTTTCGGTTGTACACCCGATATTCTCAATGATGTGATTACTATTGAAAAATCAATGGTTGATGCAGCCAAAGAAGCCAGAGCCACCGTTATCAACTCTACTTTCCACCACTTTTCACCTTATGGTGTTTCGGGTGTTGTAGTTATTCAGGAGAGTCACCTTGCCATTCATACCTGGCCCGAATACCAATATGCAGCTGTTGACATTTTTACTTGTGGCGACGAAGTAAATCCTTGGATTTCTTATGATTATCTCAAAAAAGCTTTTGAAGCTGATTATGGTTCCGCTATGGAATTACTCCGCGGACAGGTTGACCTCATGAAACGCGTCAGCATCGACCACCTCATCAAAGAACGTCAGGGCACCGAGGCTGAACTATCGCATGAAGTAACTTTCAAACGCGATGTGTGGTTTACCGATAAGGATGAAAATCTTGCATTGTCATTGCGCCATACAGGCGAATTGCTATACAGAGCTAAGTCAGAATTCCAGACTGTTCAGATACTCAACAGTTATGCTTATGGTAAAATGCTGACCATTGACAATCTGGTTATGACCACCGAAAAAGATGAGTTCATCTATCATGAAATGATTTCTCACATTGCCATGCAAACGCATCCAAATCCTAAAAAGGTATTGGTTATCGGCGGTGGTGATGGTGGTACTATTCGCGAGCTTTTCCGTTACGATGGCGTAGAAAATGTTGTCATGGTTGAAATCGATGGCAATGTGGTTGAGGCCTGCAAATTGCACCTCCCGCAAATCGCTTGTGAATTTAACAATCCGAAACTTGAACTGCATATTGCAGACGGTATCAAATACGTAGCCGAGGCAGCAGATGCATCTTTTGATGTAATTTTAGTGGATGGCAGTGATCCTGCAGGTCCTGCCGAGGGACTTTTCTCTGAAACTTTCTACAAAAATGTTCAGCGCATACTCAAGGCCGATGGCATTTTGGCACTACAGAGCGAAGGACCGCATTTCCATAAAAAAGCCTTTGTCGAACTGAATCATTGCTTGAAAAGCATTTTCGGAGCTGACCGCGTGAACACTTACCTAGCGCATATCCCCACCTATCCTACTGGTTTATGGAGTTTTACCTGCGCTACCAAAGGCAATGTACACCATTTGAACAGCCTCAACGATGAAGCCGCCAACGCTTTCTCTGAAAAACACAACCTCAAGGTTTACGATGCTCAGGTTCACCGCGCAGCCTTTGTATTACCGCCTTTTGTACGTAAAATGCTCAATGCTTAAATAATATTATGTTATTATTCGAAAGGTTGCCCCGCAAAGGCAACCTTTTTTCTTTGATAAACTGTCTGAATTAGCTCCTTTATGTAAACTTTTTACTTTTTTCTTGCTCAAACATATTAAAAAAGCTAACTTTATACTGATACCAAATTTCCTATATTTGAATTTGAACTATGGCAAGCATTCAGGCAAATCTGGCAAAATATTTTATCCGACAGCTAAGGCAACGCAGTCTTGCATACATGAATAATTTGTCCCAACTCAGAATAGAACAGGACAAAGCGCTTTCCAGAATCAGACCGCCAAAAAATGTTAACTTTAAGACTGAACCCTTAGCCAAATTTTCCGCAGAATGGGCTATACCAGCTACTGCCCTTGGCAATCGACATCCCGATAAGGTAATTATGTATCTTCATGGCGGCGGCTATGCAATTGGGTCTGCAGCTTCGCATCGTGGATTGGTGGGCAAAATTGTAAGTGAAACCGGAATCAGAGCTTTGAGCCTCGACTATCGCCTTGCACCCGAGCACCCCTTCCCTGCCGCGCTCGAGGACAGCGTTTATGCCTATCTCTGGCTGATGGACAAACATGGATACGATGCAAATGACATTTTTATCATGGGCGACTCGGCCGGTGGCGGGCTATGCCTCTCTACCCTTTTGAAGCTGAAGGAAATGGGTTTGCCACAGCCATTGGCAGCCTGTGTGTTTTCTCCATGGACTGATCTAAGCCTGAGTGGGGACAGCTTTGATACCCACAGCGATAAAGATCCCTTGTTGATGCCCGCTCATGCAAAAAAATGGGCCAAATGGTACCATGCAGAGTTGGATGCCGATCATCCGCATGTTTCACCGCTTTTTGGAGATTACAGCGACACCGCGCCTATTCTAATTCAGGTTGGAACAGAGGAAATACTGCTGAGCGATACCTTGCGCATGGTATCAAACGCCAAAAAATTCAATGCCGATATCAAAGTGGATATTTGGGAAGGCATGTTTCATGTCTGGCACTTCGGCTGGCCATATGTACCCGAAGCAAGAGATGCCATAGTTAAAATTGCCGATTTTGTCGATGCCCGCCTGAAGGCAAACATTGTAAGCCAAGCCAAAAAAATAAGTCCAAAATATGCCCAACAAAATCAAGCCCCCGGCAACTATGACTCCTGGTTGAAATATGGAACTGATATGATGAAGAATTTCTGGGAGTATTAGTATAGATCAATTAGCAGGTAGCAAGTATCAAGAACCAATTTCGTCCCTCAGACAAGAGCGCTCTTTAAACGTAGTTCCGCGAAGTGCATCAAGTACAATCAAAAATTCGTTCGAGTTCTCTTAAAAGATATACCTTTTCGAAAAAAGTCCTGATGCGCTTCGCGGAACTTCGTTTCCTGATACTTGATACCTGATCTAAAGTACTAAAATCAATATTAAAATCTATGATGAATTTCCTCCAAACCTGGTTTGCCCGCATTTTCGGAACATTGCTCGGACTGAGTGGAGCAGGACTATTTGGCGCAATGGCCGGCTTTGCGATAGGCTCACTCATCGACAAATTGCACCGCGACGGATTTTTCCTTTGGGAGGGCGAAAGTAAAAACAGCGAATCGGGCGATTTTATTTTCAGTACTATGATTTTAGCAACAGCAATATTAAAGGCAAAATCTGACAATCAGGAGGCGGAAAGCGCATTTATCCATAATTTCTTGAAAGAACAGTACGGGGAAAACAAAGCATCAGAGTACATTAAAATCCTGAAAAAGACCATGAAACAGGAATGGGATATTCGAAAAATTACACAGCAGTTCAGAACTAAAAATAATTACGAAACCCGATTGCAACTGCTTTTTTTCCTTTTTGGCATTGCCAATGCCGACACTGCAATTGAAGATAAAGAATTGGCCCTCCTCAAAATTATTGGCATACACCTTGGCATTAGTTCAGATGATTTTGAAGCTATTTCCTCTAATTTTCTATCTGAACTCGACAAAAGCTACAGAATCCTTCATATCACCCCCTCTGCAGGTGAATTGGAGATTAAAGACGCATTTCGCAAAATGGCCAATAAATACCATCCCGATAAAATGAGCGACAGTATCGGACTCAGCTCCTTCGCCCAGGAAAAATTCCAAAAAGTACAGCTCGCATACAATAGAATCAAAGATAATAGAGGAATTAAATAGTCAAGGCTTCTTATCTATTGCCTTGTGCTTTTAGTACTTTGCATTTTGGTGCGTACATTTTAAAATAAATATTCTCATATCTTATTTCCCTGTTTTAATAGGGGATAATTTACTGTTTTTGGGAATTTAAAGCACCATGAGTTTTGAAACCATTAACAAAAATACACGACATTTAATTTCATACGAAGATGTGTATTGTTAAAATTACATTTCACAAAAGGAATTCAGTCTAAGTAATTCTCAATAAAACTTCTCCCTGTAAGCATAGACTGATTAGTTAATTTCAAAAAAAAATGATT
>JBIPOO010000367.1:0-3323 GCA_044379045.1 Saprospira sp. | reverse complement strand
AGCCAGGGCAGCAGCAGCAGGCACCACAAAGCAATAATTGGAAATAAGTTCCTGGACTCGGAATGCATAGTTTTTAATTTTGCTGCAAGATAACAGTTCAAATTTGTATCTTTGTAAAGATGAAAGGGTGAAAGGATGAAAGGGTGAAAGATTTTTCTTACGCAGAGGAGCCAGGTACTATGTACAAGTCCTCCGCTATATGCCTTGTCATTAAATCGAAATGAAACTTCTGATTTGAAAAAATCTCCAAGTCTAATCGTATAAATTCTACCCTCTGACTTCAAACTTCTGATTTCAAACTTCTGACTTCAAACTTCTGACTTCTGATTTCAAACTTCTGATTTCTGACTTCAAACTTCAAACTTCTGACTTCAAACTTCTGACTTCTGACTTCAAACTTCTGACTTCAAACTTCTGACTTCCTAATTCAAACTTCTGACTTAAAAAAATGTCCTTAATAAAATCGGTACGCGGCTTCACCCCGCAATTTGGCAAAAACATTTACCTAGCAGAAAATGCAACGGTAATTGGCGATGTAATCATGGGCGACGACTGCTCTGTATGGTTTCAGGCAGTAGTGCGCGGCGATGTAGATGCTATCAGAATTGGCAATAAAGTAAATATACAGGACGGAGCTATTATACACTGTACCTATCAGCGCGCGCCAACTGTTATCGGAAACAATGTATCGGTGGGTCACAGGGCAATTGTGCATGGCTGTACCATAAAGGACAACGTATTGGTGGGCATGGGCGCAATGGTCATGGACAACTGTGTCGTAGAATCGAATGTACTAATTGCTGCCGGAGCTGTCGTTTTGGAAAATTCACATCTCGAAAGCAATTGTATCTACGCCGGCGTTCCTGCCAAAAAAGTAAAGGAACTGAGTCCCGAGAAATTTGCAGATACCATACACCGCATATCCAATGCCTATGTCATGTATGCCGGCTGGTTTAAAGAAAGTCCGGAATAATAAAAATGAAAGTGCGAATTTTAATGCTGATCAATGCAACTTTGCTTTGCTTTCTTGGCCTTTGGGATTTATTCTCTGAAAAATTGCCTGATTTGAATTCAAGCGGACTGCTCACTGTTTTTCCAAGGGTTTATCATATTGTTGTATCGGCCCTGCTCTTGTTTCTGTACCCCATGCTGAACACTAAGCACAAATTTTGGTTTCTGATAGGATTTGCGATATCGGCGATGGTTACAATTAGCAGTGCTGCACAATTATTTAGCGGAAGTTCAAGGATAATCAGTTTGAGTGTTATCTTTATTTCAAATTTAGTAATGAATGGTACAGCGCTCTATTTTTTAATGATAAAAAACTCAAAATAAAATACTTGTATGAAATCTGTATTAAAGATTTTCATTGTTCTGTTTTCTTTTGCTTTTGTACTAAATTCTTGCGGTAAGAAAGCTATTTCAAAAAAGGATCCTATTAATATTGAGTTGAATGATGCTGTTATTCAGCAGATTCTCAACATACGCAGCAAACGCAGTGCCGATGGTAAAAGCAATGTTGAGGCCTTAAAAACTTTTTTGACGGTTGACAATCCGGCGCACCGCTACATGGCGGCGTTGGCATTGGCATCGCTACAGGATACTTCAGCCATTTCAGCCCTGGCCGATGCGCTGGAAGATCCCTACGACGAAGTACGTCGCGCAGCTGCATTTGCATTGGGGCAAACCAAAAGCATATCAGCAGCCCAAATTCTTTCCGAGGCTTTCAGGGCCGACAGTGTGCGAACAGTTCAGGCAGCTATACTCGAGGCAGTTGGCCGCTGCGGGGGCGAGAAAGAACTGAAAAGCCTTTGTGTAGCACAACCCTACCCAATTCAGGACAGTCTGCTGCAGGAGGGCCTTGCGCTGGCTTTCTACCGCTTTGCCCTGCGTAAAATGGTTCAGCCCGAGGGGACAGAACGCATCATCAAAGACTTTATTTCCAATGCCTTTATGCCGCCTGCTGCGCGATTTGTAGCTGCAAATTATCTTGCCCGCGTTCCCGGTTTGGACCTCTCGCCCTACGAAAATCTGCTCATCGACAATGTAGAAGGTGAAAAAGACGCCAATACCTTAATGTTTTTGGTCACCAGCCTTGCCAAAACTAAGGGTTTAAAAGCGCTCGAAACGCTCGATAATAGTTTTTATTCAAATAAAGATTACAGGGTTCGCTGTCAAATCATAAGAGGAATGCAGTATTTTCCATACGATTCGACTATAGGAATTGTTAAAGATGCGCTCAAAGATACCAGCGTTCATGTCAGGGTTTGTGCAGCCGAACATCTGATTGGTTTCGGAAAAAGCAGAGATGCTGCCAATTATCACGATTGGGCCGATAAACATCCGAATTGGCTCGTAAGAATAAAACTATTGACCGCTGCGCTAAGCAATACCGAATACTACAAAAATCAGGAAAAAAGTTTCTACAGTACTAAACTCATGGAAAGATTCCGAAAATCGGAAAATGTCTATGAAAAGGCCGAAATACTGCAGGCTTTGTCACATTACTCCTGGAACTATCGCTATCTCTCGGATGCAATGTTTCCAAAATCGGATACTGTGGTACTTTCTCCTGTTTTAAAATCAGCTGCGGCACAAGCATTGGTCAGCCTTTATAAAAGTCCTTCGCTAAACATTGAATTGAATTTTTCAACTGCCCGGGTTAAAGAAGAAATTCATCAGACATTCCGCAAAGCCATTGAGCGTGGTGATATAGGTGTTGTTGCCATCATAGCCGAGGCTATTGCCGATGAAAAAAACAACCTGAAAGCAGCTTTTCCGGATTATAATTTTCTAAAAGATGCTCAGCGCAGACTAAAACTGCCGCGCGATGTTGAAACCTATATCTACCTGCAAAATGCCATTGATTATCTTTCGGGGACTAAGACAAAAATTAAAACGCCGCTCAATTTTGTTGAAATAGATTGGCATTTTATCAATGCATTAGGTTCAAAACCCAAAGTTTCCATTGAGACGAACAAAGGCAAGATTGTGTTAGAACTTTACCCAAAAGAGGCTCCGGCAACTGTGATGCAGTTTGTACACCTGGTCAAGGCGGGTTATTACAATAACAAGAAATTTCACAGGGTTGTGCCCAATTTTGTTGCTCAGGCAGGTTGTCCACGTGGCGATGGCTGGGGCGGATTCGACGTAAATGTTGTCTCTGAATTCAGCATGCTGCGGTACATACGAGAAGGCAGAGTGGGCATGGCATCGGCCGGAAAGGATACCGAAAGTGCACAGTTTTTTATTACCCATGCTCCAACAATCCATCTCGATGGAAATTATACCATTTTTGCTCAGGTGATAGAGGGCATGAATGT
>JBIPOO010000366.1:0-3342 GCA_044379045.1 Saprospira sp. | reverse complement strand
CGTAAGAATAAATGTTAAAAAATATTTCATAACTGTTACTGCTTTTGCTTTTTCCAAACGGCCTTATTTTTAAAGGCTTTTATGTAATCCGCTTTTTTTATCTCCTAAAGGTAATCTAAATTTAATTCCTTTGCCATTTGTTTGGGTGTTTTTAAAATATAAATAATTGACAATAAACTAAATAAATGAAAATTACTTTTTTATACCCTCCGCTACAATCCATCAGCCATTGCCCCTCATTTTTCACTGCCCTGCTTCATGCAGTTTTTTATAAAAGGTTACAACCAGGCTACAACATAAGTAGTGAGGGGCGAAGGTTACACATTAGTCCCTAAGATCAAAAATTGTTTCCATCGTCCCCCCAAAGTATAAATCCGAAGCTGTAATCTTAAAACTATCTGAAGGGTAAAGGCGCATACAAAAATTTTGGGCAGGAGATACTATAAACTTATTATGCTCGTGTTCTGCCTTATAATTAAAACTGTCTTTCGACATATAAGAATGAAATAGCTTGGTATCGATATTCAAAGACTCAGCAATAGCCTTTGTTTTGCTGTCTAAGTCATTCTTACCCAAGCTCAACTTTTGTCTTGTAAACTTAATTTCCTTTTTTTCATTCAGCGCATAAAATGTCATTTCCTTTTCGCTATTGCTTTTTACGCTCCACAACGAAATCTCAATCGTATCCCTTTTATCATTTGTGTTGAGTTTGTAAATGTATTTAAAGTTAGCAGATGGCCAAGTCTTTATATAATTACAACGCGCAAATTTCCATTTTTTGTCAATTGAATTATGCTCAAAAATCAAGGTTTGTTCATCACTGTTAAAACACTCATAATGTAAATTTCCTATTTTAGCCTGCCAAACTCCAGCCTCACTTTTCGACTTTAATACAGCAGTCTCTGATCGAGCTTCATTAACATTTTTTTTGTATAAAACCTTATACACTTTGCCATTGTTATAGTCTTTAAAAACGGCATGAAAAGTCTTTTCCCTTGCATTGTAATCTTCAATGCGTTCCAAACTTAGATAAGCAAAGCTATCTATATTTTGCGCAAAGTCTAAATCATTGGCAAGGTATAACCTATCGTCCCAAAACAGGGTTGCTGGAGCTTTACTTATACTATATCTCCAATATTTTGTATCCGAGATTTTGTAGAAGAAAGGAAGTTGCGTTTTACTGCCTTTCATTTCTTTTTTTAAAAAGATCGGTGATGCATATAAAGAATTGCTACTGTCTTGGAATAAAATCGGAAATGGCATTTTCCATACAAGTCCTTCTGCATTTTTAAAGTAAAAATACTGATGCTCATCGACAGAGACCCAATTGCCAGGTTCAATCATATCGGGGCTGTAGCTACAGGAATTAAAGAAAAATGAGCATAAAATCCCAAATTGCAGTATTTTATAAAAGCGTTGTGTCATTATTAAAGTTTTATTTTAGGGGGCATAGCACTTCTTTTTTCAGCCCATTTTACAAGTTTTACAATAGCTTCCTGTGAAACATCTCCTATCCCATATAATGCAAAGTCTAAATTAGCCCCAGCCTCTTTTTCTATGCCCAATTCAATAAATATTTATCGTCACCTGCTTCATTATTGAGATTTGCGCAACAAGGATAGTAATTCCGTTTTGAATTTTTGGTTAGCAAGTATTAAGGAATCATTTATTTCTTTTTCATTGCTATAATTTAGTTTACCCTGTATTTCTCCGAGGACTTCAGGTTTTATCTCAATTGTTAAACCATTTACTTCACGCTTTAATATAAGAGACCAATGTATTGTGGCTCTTTGCGCGGGTATTTCATTTTCTGTTACTAATTTATCCACCACATTTTGGATTTTTGACAAGTCGAGTCCTTTAATTTTATTACCTTTTTTATTTAGAAGGGGAGCTTCTGTTTTTAGAATTTCTGAAAGTTTGTCAATATTAATTTGCAACTTAGTCAGAGGTTTCTGTGTCATTGTTATGTCAATACTTGCGGTGTCTGCATCCATTCCAGACTGTATTTTAGCCTCCTCAAAAGTAATTTTAATTCCAATATCACCAGCCTGACCATTTATAGAGTCAATTGCCCAATTTGTATAGTTTTTATTTTTAACGAATGAGAGATGTATTCCGACCCATCCATGATCTTTTTTTTGCTGATATAAAGTATCTAATTTAGATGCAATGTTTTTAATTTTTTTTTCCAGTCTTCTTGGATTATTTATATCTTTTTTATGAAGTTCCTCCCTTAATATCGTTGCAATAAAATCCTTATGGCCTAATTCATTCGCTGGTCTGTAATTGACATCACTTTCCGGTATTGTTAGTGTCAAAGGCCACTCATAAAGCAGTGATAAATATATAGCATCATCTTTAGCCATTGAGTAGTTACAAGGGCTAGCTGTGTTAGATTGTGGTGCTTTAATGAATTCAGTAACATCTATACTTGTTCCCAATAGCGTTTGGCAATGAATATTTGATCCGGTCAGAAAGATTATACTAAGGATAAAGTATGCAAATATTTTCATAAATTTAAAATTTAGGGGTATCGATGGGAGGACTTCTATTAGTAAAGCAAACATTGTAATTGACGAATTTAAAGTAAACTTAGTTATATTTTTTTGATAGACTTAAAATTTGAAATTAAAAAATTATCTTATTTTTTACTTCAACAACCTTCTATTTTCCACATCTTGTAAAATCTGCATTTGTTGTATAGCAATTTTATTTAGTCTTATCAAACGATCATGTTGAGATAGGTTGTCGTTAATAAATACAGCATTGAGGTTTTCCATATTAGCCAAACAAATCAATTCAACAATCGAGGCATAATCCCTGATGTTTCCTTTCATTTCGGGGTTAGCTTCCCGCCATTGTCTGGCAGTCATTCCAAATAAGGCTACATTCAGTACATCTGCTTCATTGGCATAAATAATAGATGTTTCAGCCTGAGTAAGTTCTTTTGGAATAAGGTTTTGTTTGATGGCATCGGTATGAATGCGGTAATTTATTTTGGTGAGTTCACGTTTGGCAGACCATCCCAATTGTTTTTGCTCTTCTTCTTTTAGGCGTTGGAATTCTTTGATGAAGTAAAGCTTAAACTCAACTGATATCCAGGAAGCAAATTCAAATGCAATGTCTTTGTGGGCAAAAGTACCGCCATATCGACCAGATTTTGAAATGATTCCAATCGCAGCAGTGCTATCTGCCCAGCGTTTTGGGGATAAGACAAAACTGTTAAGTCCGGCTTCTTTTCTAAACCCGTCGAATTCGACGGGTTTAAATTTTGGGTTGTGAATGGTCTCCCAAAGACCTAATAGTTCAATGGTATTTCGGTTTCGCATCCAATTTTTA
>JBIPOO010000365.1:0-3344 GCA_044379045.1 Saprospira sp. | reverse complement strand
GCCTTTACACCAAATGGCGACGGCGTAAATGATGTGTTTACCATCTACGGATCGACCGATGTACAAAGAGTAGAGCGCGTGCTGATCTTCGACAGATGGGGCGAATTGGTCTATGAAGCGACCGACTTTGCACCAAATGATCTGGCAAACGGCTGGGACGGTACCTTCAAAGGTAAGAAACTCAACCCTGCAGTCTTTGTCTACTATGCTGAGATAACACTCCTCAATGGAGACACAGTAACAAGAAAGGGAGATGTAACGTTGATAAGGTAGAAAGATGAAAGATGAAAGAGGCGAAGAGTAAAGAGAAAAGATTTGGGATTTAAAAATTGGTTGATTAGACAATTTGTCCCTTGCTTAAGCCTTGTTGAGAATGAGTGAAATTAGTAAATTATTGTTCATAAAATAAAAATAGAAAGTCAGAAGGTAGAAATCAGAAATAACAAATGCTAAGTTTTCTGCCTTCTGATAATCTGAGATCTGATAATCTGAATAATTAAATAATCGATATGAAAAACAGAATTTTAAATCTTGCCGCAGGCCTGCTTTTAGGTACAAGTGCTCTACAGGCGCAGGATATTCACTTTTCACAGTTTTATGCTTCACCGCTTAATCTTAATCCGGCGACAACCGGCGTACTGAGTTGCGACTTGAGATTTTCGGCGATTTATCGTAATCAGTGGGCTAGTGTACTCAACTCAAAGGCATTCAGTACTTTTTCTGCAGGTGTTGAGACACGACTACCGGTAGGGAAATGGGATTACTGGGGATTGGGTTTGAACCTTTGGGCAGATAAGGCAGGTACTTCCTCTTTTAGTTCGGTGCATGGATCTATCAATGGTTCATTCATCAAAAGACTTGGTGGCCGTCGTTCATTGGATATGTTTTTGGTAGCGGGTGGATCTTTAGGATTTTCTCAAAAATCAATCAATACACTCAATCTGCAGTTTGGCAGCCAATGGAACGGTGATCAGTTTGACGGATCCTCATCTAACGGTGAAAATACTGCAGGTTGGCAGACAAGATTAACTTATGCAGATATTGGAGCTGGACTTTTCTGGTGGATGGCGCTAGACCACGAGGCTAAAAGTACAGTAAATGCTGGTTTTGCTTTTACGCATCTAACCAAGGCCAAAATTAACTTTTTGAACCGCAGCAATGAATTTGATGCATTGTTTATGAAAAGTACCATTCATTTCGGTGGCGATTTTAGGGTAAAACGCAGACTCGCCATTGTCCCTAATGTAGTAATGTTTTTCCAGGGACCATCAGTTGAGACAAACTTAGGTACAGCAATAAAATTTGACTTCAGCAAAAGAGCTGTGAGTAATCAGGCTTTTGAAATCGGACCTTGGTTAAGAATCGTCAGTTCCCCAACCGGACAAATTGCGAGTGATGCTTTAGTAGCAATGATGCGCATTCGTTACGGTAGTTCTACCTTTGGACTTAGCTACGATATAAATATTTCGAGACTCAGACCTGCCACAAGAGGCAATGGCGCATTTGAAGTATCTTATGTCTATACACTTTGCGGTGTACGCAATCGTCCAATGGGTTGCCCAACCTTCTAAACTACAATAAATCAGATAATAATAAAGCACTTGCATTTAACAAGTGCTTTTTTTTGTATAAGTAAATGGATTTTAATAATATAAAGAAGATTGATGTTTTTGTACTCTCCATTCCCGTTTTGTTTGGAATAGTATCTATTTTATTGTGGTTGTCTGAGATAATATATCTAGTTGGCTGGATTGGAGTAGAATGGATTGTAAAAGATCTTAAATCTGTATATCTCATAACATTATTGGCTGTATTATCATACATTTTACCGATATTGATATTAAGTACTGTAAAACCCAGAAATGTCATAATAAGTATTATACTATTGTATTTGTTTTCACTTTTAGGGTATTTTGCAACTAAAGAAATTTTCAGGCAATTATTTGATAAGATTGGCTACGACACACATGTTTTATATGTTTGGCTTTTAATTTTTGATGTGACGCTTATAGCTGCGATCTTTTATTATGTTAAACAGTACTTTCTATTGAAGTCGGAAAGATTTCATCTGATGACCATCGTAGCTGTTTTTATCAGCATTATTCCGGCAAGTCTTATCAGTATTGAATGGATAAAAGGTTTTGCTCCTACAGAGAGCTTTGTAGATTCGGTCAAAATGGGATATCCCATCTTTTGGTTAAATGTACTGCTGGGCTGGGTTTCGTATGCAATGGTAAAAAGAATTATTTAGCGTGCAAGGTTTCAATAATTTGATCGGAGCAATATTTGTAGTTTTCCGTACAATTTTTAAGATGATAAAATCGAAATTTTTTAACTTTGGCGGCTGAATTGATTTTGTAAAATTCAAAAACTAAAAAATATGGAATACCGTAAAGAAAAAGATTCGATGGGTTATGTTGATGTACCCGCCGATAAATATTGGGCAGCTCAGACGCAGCGCTCAAAGGAAAATTTTAAGATTGGCGGTCATCAGATGCCTAAAGAAGTAATTTATGCCTTTGCCATTCTTAAAAAGGCTGCTGCACAAGCCAATAATGAGCTTGGTGTACTTGCCGATGACAAAATGAACCTTATTTCCGCGGTGTGTGATGAAATTCTCGATGCTAAGCTCGACGATCAGTTCCCCTTGGTAGTGTGGCAGACAGGGTCAGGAACTCAATCAAATATGAACTTGAATGAAGTAATTGCCAATCGTGCACATGTAATAAATGGGGGCAATTTGGAAGATGCCAAAAAATATGTTCATCCCAATGATGATGTAAATAAATCGCAGTCATCAAATGATACCTTTCCTACGGCAATGCATATTGCTGCTTACAGCATTCTAGTGGAACATACTATTCCCGGCATTGAAAAACTGCGCGATACCCTGCATGAAAAAGCCAAAGCCTATATGAATGTGGTAAAGATTGGCCGCACACACTTCATGGATGCAACTCCGGTAACTGTGGGCCAGGAACTATCAGGTTTTGTTGTGCAATTGAATAATGGCATCAAAGCCATCAAAAACAGTCTGGCTCATGTAGCCGAACTAGCATTGGGTGGGACGGCAGTAGGTACCGGACTGAATACGCCTAAAGGTTATTCCGAATTGGTAGCCAATAAAATTGCCGCATTGAGCGGTCATCCTTTTGTTACTGCACCTAATAAATTTGAAGCTTTAGCGGCTCACGATGCGCTGGTGGAGGCACATGGTGCACTGAAAACAGTTGCAGTGGCGCTGATGAAAATAGGAAATGATTTCAGAATGCTGGCTTCGGGCCCACGTTGCGGAATAGGGGAGTATATTATTCCTGAAAATGAACCTGGTTCTTCCATCATGC
>JBIPOO010000114.1:0-12111 GCA_044379045.1 Saprospira sp. | reverse complement strand
TTGTAGTATAAGTACTGTTGCCAATTACCAAAGCATTCCTTATCTGACCTGATTTATTGATATTAATTGCAGGCTGGAAATTATTTAATTCCTTTCTTTGGCTGCTGTCGGATTTTGAACTTGAGGTTGTTTTATGCACAAAATCAAGACTATCTGTAGCTTCATCAGTTTTAACAAAAATGCCCTTTTCCCAGAAACCTTCATTCACAGTACCGTCTGTACCAAAATAGGTTCCCTCCCCCTCGCGTTCGTTATTTTTATACTCACCTATATATATATCACCATTTGCCCATCGGTAGGTACCGTAGCCATGACGCATATTGTCTTTGAACTGCCCACGGTATTCGTTTCCGTTTTTAGAGATGTAATGACCATTGCCATTGAGTTGGCCATTTTTAAACGCTCCAACATATTTATCGGCATTCGGGAAAATAAAACGACCTATACCATTATCACAGTCGCCTGTGCTACAACCCTGTTCCTGTGCTTCGACCGTAAGTGCCAGAATAGTCAATAAAAATGTAGCAAAAAATTTCATAATTGAGTTTTGCCTTTGATTAGAATTTCAAAGTTGCAATTATTATTCCACAATGCCAAAACTTTTATAATTGACATGTTTCATCCTTAGTATTTGATTTTTATTGAAAACTGTTTTTAAAAAACGGATAATTTTTTTTGTCATTGACAAAAAGTTCTATATTTGCAAGCCTAATAAAAAGCCTGATTGGTGTTGTAATGACAAATCTATTTAATAATGATGTAGTTAGATGATTTCTCCATTGTTTTATATAGTATATCGGGCCAGGAAATTCTAAAACAATATTTAAAACTAATCGAATTACAAAGCGATGCAAGGGAAAAGTTTCGTAAGGTTTTTTACGATTGCACTGGTTTTGGTCGTGTCTTACATCTTTCTGCTGATGCTGCCGACCGCTCGAATTGAGCGTCAGGCATCAGAGTACGCAGAGGCAAAAGCCGCAAACATCAAAGATCCAGAAGAAAAAGAAAGAGTTTTTGAAGAAGCTCAGGAGTATTTTTTGGACGATTCAATTGCCGATCAGCGATTCTGGTACACGGGCAATAAAAATTATGAAGAGCTCAAGAAGGCTCAATTGTCTTTAGGTCTCGACCTTAAAGGCGGTATGAGTGTAGTGCTTCAGGTCAATCTTCGTGACATGGTTATCGCCCTGGCAAAAGAAAGCACTGATTCAACTTTCAGACTGGCTATTGATAATGCCCGCAAAGCACAAAATGCTAATCAGGGTGATTTTGTTACACTGTTTGGGCGCGAGTTTGAAAAAATAGCAAAAGGTAGGCCGCTTGCTGCGTTTTTTATCTCAAGCGATAAACTTCAGGGTGTAACTGTTAACTCAACCAATCAGCAGGTTCTTGCAGCAATACGCAAAGAGTCTTCTTTTGCCGTTGAAAATACTTATAATCTGCTCAAAAAGCGTATTGATAAGTTTGGAGTAGTTTCTCCAACAGTAGCTTTAGATAAATCAACAGACCGTATCACAGTTGAATTGCCCGGTATTAAAAGTCCCAAACGTGCCCGCCGTCTGCTACAAGCAACAGCCAACCTTGAATTTTGGGAGTTGTACATGGCAACTGAGCTACTCATAAATCAGAGCGGAGTTGGTCCTGTATATGCCTTGAATGAGGCTTTGAAAAAGAATCCAAAATACAACGGCAAAAAAGAACAAACGAAACCTGATTCAGCTGCTCAGGTTAAAATTGATTCTATTACAAAAGATACTTCCCTGAGTCAGGTCAAGAAAGATTCTTTAATAGCTTTATTGGATCCGTCAAAAGCAAATGATTCTACCAATGTAGGGCCATTGTTTCAAATTGCCAGTCCAGCACAGCGGATTGATAACAAAAATAACTCGATTGTAGATCCAAAAGAGCCATTTATGATGACCGTAAAGGTAGCTGATACAGCTAAAGTTATGGCATTGCTCAGATCGGATGAGGCTCAAAGTATCATTCCACGCGATATTCGTTTTGTTTGGTCAGGAAAATCTAATAAAGACAAAGATTCAGGAATACGTTATTATTCTTTACTTGCCCTCAATACAAGAGGTGCCAAAAAAGCAGCCCTTTCAGGCGAAAGAGTAACTTCAACTTCTGTTAACACAGCACAGCGTGGTGGATTGGAGTATGCAGTAAATGTTTCCATGGACAAGGAAGGAACTCGTTTGTGGAAAAAAATGACTGAAGATAATGTTGGGAAAGCAGTTGCAGTTGTTTTGGATGACAAAGTTCAGTCATGGCCTGTTGTTCAAGGTGTAATTCCAAATGGTAATACCCAGATTACAGGTAATTTTACTGCAGCTGATGCCAATGAATTGGCCAATATGCTTTCAATCGGTAAACTTCCTGCAACTACCGAAATAATTGAAGAGTCAGTTGTTGGTCCTAGTTTAGGTCAATCTACTATCAATGCCGGTCTATTCTCCTTGCTTGGAGGTTTCTTACTGGTATTGGTGTTTATGCTTGTATATTATTCTTTCAGCGGTTTAATTGCAGTTGCAACTCTATTCCTGAATATCTTTATAATATTTGGATGTTTGGCCTCCTTTGGCACAGTCCTTACCTTACCCGGTATTGCTGGTATTGTTTTGACAATTGGTATGGCGGTTGATGCGAATGTAATCATCTTTGAACGTATCAGAGAGGAGTTGCGCAAACCCGATGCAGTCTGGAAAAATGCAGTTGCAGAAGGTTTTAAACACTCATATTCTTCTATCATAGATGCTAACGTTACGACGCTTGTCACGGCAATTATACTATTTATTTACGGTTTAGGCCCAATCAAAGGTTTTGCTACAGTTTTGGCTATTGGTGTTGTATCATCGGTATTTACAGCTGTATTGGTTGGTCGACTGTTTTTTGAATACTTCATAAAGAACAATAAGCCCGTTGCTATTTGGACAGGTGCCACTAAAAATGTGTTGGCTAATCCTACACTGGATTTTATGAAGATGAGAAAGGTTTCTTATCTCGTTTCAGGTGTATTACTGGTTGCAGGTTTAGTATCAATCTTCACACGTGGTTTTGAACTGGGTGTAGATTTCCAGGGTGGCCGTTCTTATATTGTAGAGTTTCCTAAAGATGTTAATGTCTCAGACTTGAAAAAAGAACTGACAGCATCACTCGATGGTTACTCAAGCTCTAGTATCAAAAACTTTGGCGCAGCCAATCAGGTTAAAATCACTACCAGTTATTTACAGGACAGTGAAAAAGAACCTGCTCTAGTAGACTCTATCGTGCTTACTAAAGTTGCTGCTGCCAGTAAAAAATATGCTGGAAAAGCTGAAATTGCCGATTCTGTTTTTGCTGCCGGTAAACCGGATGCGGCCAAAGCAGGATTGTATTTGTTGGCATCGAGTAAAGTAGGCCCTACAATTGCCGACGATATTCGTCAGTCTGCCTTCCTTGCATCAATTCTAGCACTTGCATTTATATTTTTCTATATTTTAATACGTTTCCGCAAATGGCAATTCTCACTGGGTGCGATTATCGCTTTGTTTCATGACGTATTGATTGTTGCCGGGTTGTTCTCACTTTTGAGAGGATTTACGACCTTCTCTCTTGAAGTGGATCAGCATTTTGTTGCGGCTATTCTTACAATCATTGGTTACTCCATCAATGACACGGTAATTGTATTCGACCGTATTCGTGAGGAAGCTACGCTATCACCTAGCGATAAACTCAAAGATGTTATAAATCGTTCTATCAATAGCACACTGAGCCGTACCTCATTTACCTCATTGACTACCTGGATTGTGGTGGTAATGTTGTTTTTCTTTGGTGGAGATGGTGTTGCAGGTTTTGCATTTGCACTCTTTGTGGGTATCTTTGTTGGTACCTATTCCTCAATCTTTATTGCAGCGCCTATTGTAGCTGACACTTCTAAAGATACCAGTGCTTTCGCACTCAAAGAGGATGAAGAAGATTTCAGAGGTGAAGATGTTGCTGCAACTACTGAACCTATAAAATAAGCAACTAAGTTTCGATGATATATAAAATGGCTGTCCTTTTGGATGGCCATTTTTTTTGGGATTAAATGAGGATAATTTTGATAATAGATGGCATAAAACCCTTAATTCTTCGCCCCAGATAGTGATAGCTATTATAAAAGCTACGATGCAAGCTTTCAAACAATGTCATTCTTCCATTAAAATGCCCCCAAAAGTGACTAACTTTTGGGGGGCATTTCAAAATAGTTGTATTAAACTACCTGCGTATCATAATTTTCTTGAGCATGCTGCCACTTTGGCCATCGAGCCGAATATAGTAAATACCATCTTCAAGTTGCTCAAGATCCAACTCGCTTTGTCCCTCTTGGCAGTTTTTGAAAAATACAATGGTACCAATACTGTTGTAAACAGATAAATTGCCATCAGATAAGGAGTTAACATTAAATACACCTTTTCCTGGATTTGGATAAACCGAGAAAGTCTCGCTATCGTTTCCACAGTTTACAGTCATTACCTTTGAAAGATAAAATTGATTATCGGTATCAACTTCTTTGATTCTATAATATTGGTAACCCGTTGAATTGTTGTTATCTGTGAATTCATAATTTATGGTATGATTACTGTTGCCTGCTGCGCTGACCGTACCGATATTGTCAAATTCAATGCCATCGGCACTTTTTTGAATCTCAAAATGACTGCTGTTGAGCTCACTCTCTGTTGACCAGTTGAGGGTTGCTTTGTTGTTTTCGCAATATAGATTTAAGTCTGTAATTTCAACAGGGAGTAAGAGCATAGAACAATCTGCACTGTTTACTGTATTGATACACAAATTAAAAGAACAGCCACAACCTGCAAAACCATCCAGTTGTATATAATATGAGTTGCCGTTCACTACGTTAAACTGACCGCTGAAATCATTATCATTATTTGGATTCAAAGTTACTGAACAGCCTGAAGAAGCAGTTGGACAGCTTGTATTGGCATTATAAATCGACATTTGTGTTCCATTCGGACAGGCACAGTCCTGATCCTGTAAAAAAACATAGGCAATACCTGTATATGTTGCCTGATAATAAGCCCAAATATTATTTTCTGTAGTACCAGAACATAAAGTACTTGCAATGTCAACTGTAGCATTTGAGGTAGTGAGGTTATATGCAGTGCCAAAGTTCATGGGTATAGCATTCGCACAATTGTCATTCGACGGCTGAAATGAAGTTGCAGCGGTAATGCAAGCAAAGGCAGTACTTGCGGTTCCAGTTCCCGAAGGGGTAATAAGCATATAGTATGTTCTGCCGTTTGCAGTTGCAAGTGTATTTCCTGTAAGGTCACCTGCAACAACTGTTAAACAGCCTGCAGGTGTAAGTCCTGCAGTACAAGATGAATTTGCAGGAGTTCCTGTGTAGAGGCTGTAATCATAGCCCGCTCCTCCATAGTTGGCAACATTGATTGAACTTGAGGTTGCCTTGAAACGTACCCAATACCCCTGTTGTCCAACATCTGTTCCGCCGCAACTCTGCTCTACAAAATTCAAGTATTGAATACTGGACATACTTGCACCGCCATCATTTCCAGTTGTAGTGTTTGTTGACAGTAAATTATTCTGTTCATCATAAAATGAACCTACTAAATTATTGCAATCGCCTGCCAAGTATAAATCACGGGGATTGCTGCAGGTGCCTATGGGTGGAGGAGGAGGGGGCGTTTCGTAAACTCTGATACAAAAAGTACCAGTAATATCGGCTTTACCTTCTACCTGGATAAAATAGGTTTGTCCTATTACAAGACTGATTAAATCAATTTCACTGCCATTGTTGGTGCAACCAATTTCGCTTAATACTCCTGAGCAGTTTCCCGAAGATGAGCTGTACACTGCAGATGTTAGGGAGGTAAGCAAGGTTCCATCGCCAAAATTTACTGTGATAGAATCGTCGGTTGCAACAAAAGAGTACCAGACAGAATTTTCAGTATTTGGAGGGCCATTTTGACAGCTAGGGTCATTGTCACCTCCATCGGTTGCACCTATATTAGTACCTAAAATGCAGGGGTTGTTAACCGTTATTGACGTTGCTGTACACCTGTTGTCGTTAGCAAGAGGCGATTGGGCAGCGATACAATAAGTGCCATCTGTTGCGGCATTTCCGTCAAGCATTAAAAAATAAGTGCCAGGGCCTAGGGATGGCGCTGCGAGTATAAGGCTGTTGTCGGCACAGGTAATTTCTGTCAGTGTGCCGCAACTACCTGAATAAAGCGCCATTGAAGCTGCATTCAATGTTCCTGCTGTAATGGTAATGAGCAGGCCCGTCTGACCTGCCGGGACAATGATGGAATACCATACTGATTCATTCCAGTCGGTCTGTCCTCCACTGGTAGAAAAACAGGAAGGAGCCACTGAAATACCATCGGAAACGATATTTGCACCCGTGTTTGTACCATTTACACAAACTCCGTTATAGGTAAGTGTTGTAGCCGTAACACAGGCATTGTTCACGGGAATCTGAGCGTAGCTGAGTACAGACAAAGACAACAGCGTGCTTGTAATTATATTTCTGATCATAATATTGGGTTTTAGGGACATTTATTAAATTTTAATTAACTTCATGATTTTTATTAAATTTTTTACATGGCCGATGGGCAAGTTTAAATGAATCATTCTTTCGGCTCATCAAAATTATTGCTAACTGTCATTAGATTGTCTGACTTCTATCATTTTGTCGAAATGACAAATCTCAACCTGTTGAAGATTGTATTCTAATTGCCCATCAACTAATAGGTTATGAAACTTTATATTTATTAAAGCTTAATAATGTTATTAATCAGTTTTATTATCTATTTATTATGATTATATTGTTATCAATAAACTAAATCAGCCTTTTATCTATAATATGCAGTCTTATTCAATCTTGGAATCATTACTTTTCTTTAACCCCATATTTCTATTCGGAAAGGAGCAGTTGAAGCGAACTATTTCCGGAAAAACTATTTTACTAACTGGTGCCAGTTTTGGAATAGGGGAGTCACTGGCTTTTTTATTGGCAGATTCTGGGGCTGAATTGATTCTTGTGGCAAGAACAGAGGAAAAACTATTGGAATTACAGTCGAAGATCAGACAATCGGGCGCTAAGGCTGAGATTTTTGCGGTAGATTTAACAAAAGAAGAAGATCTTGATAAGTTGATTAGCTATCTAAATTCATATCCTAAAGATATAGATGTCTTTGTGAACAATGCAGGTAAGTCAATAAGACGTTCCATCTTCGATTCGCTCGATCGATATCACGATTTTCAAAGAACCATGGCACTCAACTATTTTGCACCTGTGAAATTGTTACTCTATCTGATTCCAAAGCTTGAAATGACAAAGGGCCAGATTATTAATGTTTCAGCGGTGAACGTACTAATGATTCCGGCACCAAAATGGGCAGCCTATCAGGCATCGAAAACAGCATTTGATCAATGGATGCGCTCTGTTGCTGCAGAATTGAAGAAGAGAAGAATTAGTACATCAAATGTTTATCTGCCACTGGTACGCACACGTATGATAGCCCCAACAAAGGCCTACGAAAAAATGCCAGCTATGAAACCAGAACATGTTGCAAAGATTATTGCGGGATTAATAGCTAAAAGAAAAGGAAGTTACCAACCATGGTGGGCTTTTTGGGGTAGCTTAGCATCGGTTTTATTTAGAAAAATTTGGGAGCGTTCTGTTTAAATCAACATTAAACCTTAAAATTAAATGTTAATAAATAAGCTTTACAAAAAAGGTATCATTAGTCCTTCCGGAATCTTTCGACTTAGCAGCGCCATAATTTCGGAGGGGATGAATTTGATGACCCTACTTTCCTGGGCTGCCAAAATTCGAAAACAAAAAGCCACAATTTCTGATGAAAACCAGACCTTGAGCTATGCAGATTTGTACCTTGATTCTATGACCTTGGCAAAGCATCTGAAAAAAGATTATATACAAGGTAAGCAATCAAAAATCGCCATCATTGGCAGAAATCATTTAGATACAGTCAAAAGTATTTTCGCAGTTTCTCGGGCAGGTGCTGATGTATTTATGCTGAATGTAGAAATTCGAAAAGAACAATTCGATAAACTCTGTCAAAGATTTAAGTTTGGCCTGGTGATTTTGGATGATGATTTGGAAAACTTAAAGGATGGTCTGGATATGAAAGCTTTAAGTATGTCAAGTATTTCGGAATTGTCAAAAAATACTGTAAAATTTAAATTGCCAAAGGCATTTGGGGGCAAATTGACTGTACTAACAGGCGGAAGTACCGGCGATCCAAAAGCTGCATCGCGAAAGCCTTCAATTTCAGCCTATTTTAATCCTTTTTCAGCCTTGTTAGAAAAGGTACAGCTCGACAGATATAAATCTGTTTACGTTGGCACACCTGTTTATCATGGTTTTGGCGTAGCTACTGTTTTTGCAGGAATGGCATTAGGGGCTAATTTGTATATGCGCAGAAAATTCATTGCTGCAGATGCCTGTAAATTGGTCGAAGAACATAAAATTGAGGTATTGACCTTGGTACCGCTCATGCTGAAACGGATGATTGAATATAATTCAAGCCATTTAGCCTCTGTTCAGGCTTATCTCACTGGCGGTGCACCATTAGGCCCAGATGTTATTATGCTTAGTCAGGAAAAAATTGGCGATAAACTTTTTAATCTTTATGGCACTTCCGAGGCCGGATTTTGTATTATGGCAAGCCCTCAGGATTTGCGAAAAGAACTTTGTACAATTGGTAAGCCGGTGAAAGGCGTAAAACTTTTTATTTTGGATAATGATAATAAGCCAGTTAAAGGTACCGATACCGGTAAACTATGTGTGAAAGCCGGCTGGTCGGTGAATAAATCGGCATATATCGAAACTGGGGATTTAGCCTATCGCGATGAGCATGGGTTTATCTTTCTAAAAGGACGCAGCGACGATATGATTGTATCGGGGGGAGAAAATGTTTATCCACTGGAATTGGAAAATATACTTTTACAACATCCGGATACCGAACAGGTGGCCGTTTTTGGTATTGAAGATTCGGAATTCGGTCAGCGACTTAAGGCGGTAGTTTCGACCAGAAATAATATAGCAATAGATGAAGGGGAATTGAGGGCCTGGTTGAAACCTCGTTGCACCCGCTACCAAATGCCTAAAGTTATTGAATTTAAAAGCATTGAATTTTCAGAATTGGGCAAGATTAACAAGAAAAATCTTTGAAATTCTTTAGTTGGCACTTTTAGTGTTTTTTACTTTAAATTTTTGTGAAATAAGTTTTGAAAAAATCGCTTTAATTCAGATTTTTCGGGGATAAAATTTGTATCTTTACAGCTATGAATGACGAATTAAATCCACAAGAAGAGCCAATCCTTGATAATCAAAATAAAGATTACGGTGCCGATAATATTCAGGCACTCGAAGGATTGGAAGCGGTGCGTATGCGCCCAGGTATGTACATCGGAAGTACAGATACTAAAGGTCTTCACCACCTTGTTTGGGAGGTTATAGACAACTCAATTGACGAACACCTGGCAGGGTATTGTTCTCATATCACACTTACAGTTCACCCTAATAATTCCATTTCTGTTCAGGATAATGGTCGTGGTATTCCGGTTGGTATGCACCAAAAATTGCAAAAGTCAGCCCTTGAAGTAGTTATGACGGTACTGCATGCAGGTGGAAAGTTCGATAAACAAACTTATGCTGTATCGGGTGGTTTGCACGGGGTGGGTGTTTCCTGTGTGAATGCGCTTTCGATTGATTTGCGAGTTGAGGTAGAGCGCGAAGGAAAAGCCTTTGCTCAGGAGTATTCCTGCGGTATCCCAAAATGGGATGTCAAAGAAATAGGAGTGAGCGATAAAACTGGTACTAAGGTAACTTTTTTGCCGGATCCTACTATTTTCTCAGAACTTGTTTACAGTTACGAGATCTTATCGAAGAGAGTTCGTGAGTTGGCTTATTTGAATAAAGGGCTTCATCTTACGATTACCGATGAACGCGAAATAGACGAAACAGGTAATCCAAAAACTGAAATTTTCTTCTCTCAAGGCGGTATTGTTGAATTTGTCGCTTACCTCGATCAGCTTGCAGGCCGTCAGGCGCTTAATCCAGAGCCGGTTTATGTAACTGCTGAGCAAGATAATGTTATGGTAGAAGTAGCATTTCAGTATAACGATTCCTATCGCGAGAATTTACGTTCCTACGTCAATAATATCAATACCATCGAAGGCGGTACCCATGTCACGGGATTCCGTCGTGCAATTGGTCTTGAACTAAAAAAATATGGCGAAACCAGCGGTATTTTCACCAAAAATAAAACAACTGTCTCTGCCGAGGATTTCCGTGAGGGTCTTACTGCGGTAGTTTCTGTTAAAGTGCCTAATCCCGAATTTAAGGGACAAACCAAGGGTGAATTGGGAAATCAGGAGGTTTCTACCATCGTTTCCAACTGTGTAAGAAAGGTAATTGAAGCTTATTTGGAGGAAAATCCAAACCTTGCCAAAATGATGGTGGAGAAAGTGGTACTTGCTGCCCGCGCCCGCTCAGCTGCCCAAAAGGCACGCGAAATGGTTCAGCGCAAAACAGTACTTTCCGGTGTTGGCTTGCCAGGTAAACTAGCCGACTGCTCCTCGAAAGACGCTTCAGCTTCAGAGATTTTCCTTGTTGAGGGAGACTCGGCGGGTGGTACAGCCAAACAGGGCCGTAACCGTGAGTTTCAGGCAATTTTGCCGCTCAGGGGTAAAATTCTGAACGTGGAAAAAGCCATGGAACACAAAATCTATGAAAACGAGGAGATTAAAAATATGTTCACGGCACTCGGCGTTCGTATCGAAGAAAGAGATGGCGAAAGAACATTGAATATCGATAACCTCCGTTACCACAAAGTAGTCATCATGTGCGACGCCGATATTGACGGTTCTCACATTACCACCCTAATTCTGACTTTCTTTTTCCGTTTTATGCGCCCACTTGCCGAAAACGGTTACATTTACATTGCAGCACCACCGCTTTATCAGGTTAAAAAAGGTAAGCGTATGGCATATTGCTGGACAGATGAGCAGCGTTTGGCTATCATTGCCGATTTTGGTGGTGAATCAGGCGGTCTTACAGTACAACGATATAAAGGTCTTGGTGAAATGAACGCTGAACAACTTTGGGAAACAACCATGAATCCCGAAACCAGAACGCTCCGTCAGGTAACAATTCAGGATGCAGAACTTGCCGATGAAATCTTCTCGATGCTAATGGGGGATGAGGTTCCACCACGTAGAAAATTCATAGAGGACAATGCAAAATATGCAAGAGTTGATGCTTAGTCAGCTATATAAAATCAATGCCCGATGAGTTTTCGTCGGGCTTTTTTATGCATTATTTTGAAGACTGAGATGATCTAACGAAAAAATAGATTATAGGTATAAAAATCAGACACAGCGTAAAAGGTAAAAACCAAAGGCCAAGACCTTCTGATAATCCATTTGCCTGACTTATTGTTTGATAAGCAATTAGTCCAAAAATAACAACGATAATTCCTTTTAAAAATCTGATCAGTCTTGTAGCATTAGTGTATTGTCTCAATGCATTTCCTTTCGTTATTTCTGTCGGATAATTAAAAATATGCGGATACTTGTTTAATACTGTCAGTCCGATAAAAATAACTGACGAAAAAAAGGGTAAAGTTAAAATTATCCATTTATCGCCGAACCCATCTGCAAAACCAGCTCCGTTGTAGTGTATTGGAATTGTGTTGGGTAAACTTTGATAATTAGAAAGTGTGTAGCTCCAAACTGCAACAATTAGAAACCAGCCAACAATTTCGATTATTGTATCGGTAATCGTGAGCACTATTTTTAGTTTCGGTCTTTCTTCCATATGATTTCATTGAATATGACTCGTCAACTTGGCTACAACTAATATTTGAGAAATAGATATGATGCTTGTTAGTAACATTTATTCAAGCCCCTTCCATATTTCCTTCAACTCGCCTGCTTTTACATGCATCTGCACAATTTTTCCTTTTTTATCAAGTAGGATAAGCAGGGGAGGCTGACCCGCTTTCTGAGAAAAAGAACGACGGGTTGTGGCTTTTGGGTCGGTAAAATGTATAAAAACGGAATCTGTGAGCAGATTCA
>JBIPOO010000364.1:0-3356 GCA_044379045.1 Saprospira sp. | reverse complement strand
CGAATTTCATTTGAAGATTCTAAGGCAATAATTAGGATAATAAAATAAATTACTACTTAGTTTACTCTTTTGTATACAAGATCGGTAAAATGATCAAAATCTTTACTTAGCAATTTCAGAATCATACGATCGGCAGTAAGATCAATTATTTCATACTGGTAATATATCTTGTCGCCCTCTTTAATTTTTATAATATTATCAGAAATTTCCCAAATCACATTCTCCATTTGAGCTGTATTGTTTAAATTTTGAATATATTTTCCATCAGATTTATACTCTTGATCCATGTCTTCGAACATTGTCTTGTAGGACTGTAAATCATCATCGAACTTTTTTCTTGTCTCCTCAGATAGCCTTGCCGCAGATTCCTCATAAGAAGGCTTCCATTTTCCGACTAATAATTTTTTATAATCAGTTTTAGTGGAAGATTTTTCTACTTTTGTCTGTTCATTTTTGTCATCTTTTTCTTGATTTGATGTTTCGTTATTACAAGAAAACAAAACCAAAGTCAATAAAAACAGGAAAATTAGACTCTTTTTCATCTTTTAATTTTTTAATAATGTTGTAATTTTATAAAACTTTACGATTTTGTAAAGATAATTTATTTTTTAAAAAAGGAAATAGCGTTACAACTAAAATATTTATCATAATGATCACAGGTTTAATAATCGGTTTAATTTTGGGGGCTGGCCTGCTCACTTTTTTAGCCTTTTGGTATACAAAGCAACAAATAGATCATCAGCAGATACTGGATGATGAGATGACAACCGAAACCATATACAGAACCCTGTTGCTTGATTTGCCCGTAGAAAAAAAACTTAGAAATGCGCTTTTCGAAACCGAAAGAGGTCAGGCAAAATGCGCTGAGGAAATTAGCAAAATTATTGAAATGCAGATCGACCTTTTAGAAGGAATCGGCAAAGCTACTTATGTACATCTTAAAGATAAGCCTGCCTTTTTTATCCTACACAATCCGATAAGCGGAGAAAAAAGATACTACTACAATAGGGATCTAAATGATTCGATTGAATCGACAATGCTTAGCGAAACGCAAAAAGTTTTACTACTTTATAATGAACATATAGATCTGTTAAATTCAAAATACAATCTTTTCAAAAAACTCTCCGATTCGCATATTTTGAATCTTCAGAAAATTGATGGCATTCAAAAACAGCATGAACAGCTTCAGAAAATAAAGAAACACAAGGGTAAAATTGCAGAACTTGAGGAACGTACCGATATTGAAGTAAATGCCCTTAAAAACGAAGCATTACTCGAGGATATTGAAAGGGAACTTGAATATCAAAATCAGTATTTAGAGCAGTTTAGTCAACTAAGCGCAAAAATGGACGGGTCAATCGACAAGGAAATTGACAAAAAATTCAAAACTGAAATTGACAGTTTAATTAGTAAAATAGAAGACGAAGCAGATGATAAAGATTAAAAAAGGAGAACAGCTTGCGCTATTCTCCTTCAAATTTTGATTCAGACTATATTTTAATATTCATCATCTTCAAACTTACCGCCTTTGTTACCGCCGCCGCTGTAGCCACCGCCTTTGTTGCCGCCGTAACTGCTGTTGCCGCCTTTGTTGTAGCCACCGCCGCTGTTGCCGCCATAGCCGCCACCGCCGCCGCCTTTGTTGTAGCCACCGCCGCCGCCACCACCGTAGCCACCGCCTTTGTTGTAGCCACCGCCGCCGCCGCCGCCTTTGTTGTAGCCACCGCCACCGCCGCCTTTGTAGCCGCCGCCGCCGAATGATTTCTTCTCAAATTTTGGATTATCTTCTTTCGGACGAGCTTCTTTTACTACGATAGTACGATCGTGAAATTCTGTCTCATTCAAAGTGTCGATAGCTTTTTGAGCTTCTTCATCATTTGACATTTCAACAAAACCAAATCCTTTAGATTTGCCGGTTTCGTGATCAACAATAACTTTTGCCGAATCTACTGATCCGAACTGTTCGAAAAGCGATTGAAGTTCTTCAGAAGTAGTGCTGAAGTTCAATTTCGCTACAAAAATGTTCATAACTTAAAAATTAACTGATTAAAAAAAACAAATAAAGAGCCCATTTTAAGACAAAAGTTAGTAGCTAGTGAGTCAAAACTATCAATTCAAAAACACTCCTCCGTCCAAAATCAATATAAATTTAGGGATACTTTTTGAAGAATTCTAATTTTCTTTAACTTATATTGAAAAAATTTAAAAATATTTTTAGATTTTATTCAAAAGCACAAAATAGGTCATGGCATTTTCAAGTTCAGATTTCTCCACAAATTCCATTATTTCGAAATCAATTGTGCCGCCTGGAAGAATATCCAATAGTTTTAAACCACTATCTATAAATAACATTTCAAGGTCGGCGGGAGTATAACAACGCAAAGACTGAAAATATACCTCTTCAGGATTTTCGGGCAGCCACCATTTATCGATTAGTCTTGAGCCATTGCAATCGAAATCATATGAACGCATTGCGCCGCCAAGATCAATTTCTTTACCGGCGGCTCTAGCCCAAAACCAGGTTGAACCAATTTCGATAATCACTTTTCCTCCGGGTTTAAGCCAGGCATTTATTCTGCCCAAAAGTCTTTTCTGGTCAGCATCAGTACCTATACCAAAACTATCAAAATAACATATCAGATCGAATTGATGATCAAAATCGGTTTCGTAAAAATCACCTTCAATCACATCCAAGCTACCATTCTTGAGTTCGACGGCAAATTTTCTTGCACATTCTACCGAATCGTGCAGCAACTCTATCATTGTCACGTGATGCCCCAAATTGGCAATTGCAGCTGCGGTCTGTCCTCCCCCTGCACCTAATTCCAGAATATTGACGGCGCCTTTCAGCTGACCAAACTCCTGAACTAACCAGGCTCTTTTATGATGCGACTCTTCAATTTTACCCAGGTAGATTCCAAACCATTCATTCTGTTTACTATAAAAGGTTTTTACCCAATCCATCCAAATCAGTGTTTAATTAAGATAAAAAAATCAGCTGCAATTGGTACAGCTGATTTTTGAAATCGTATTTAGATGTGTAGTGCTCTGTTATCGGTTGCTGCGAGCGCAGCCTCTTTAAGTGCTTCGGTAAAGGTCGGATGCGGATGAGAATAACGCGACATATCTTCGGCAGATGCACGGAACTCCATTGCAGCAACTGCTTCAATAATCAAATCTGCACAGCGGGCACCAATCATGTGTACACCAAGTACCTCATCTGTCTCTTTGTGTGCAAGTACTTTCACAAAACCGTCCAAATCGGCACTTGCGCGGGCGCGACCCAAGGCTTTAAATGGAAATTTACCTGATTTATATGGAATGCCTGCGGTTTTCAATTCTTCTTCGGTTTTCCC
>JBIPOO010000009.1:0-36241 GCA_044379045.1 Saprospira sp. | reverse complement strand
TCAGCAGTCGGATTATCAGATTTTAGCTTTTGACAACTTATTACTAAACTTTTAAAACATTAAAACGGCAAGAGAAAACTATTTATTTGGGCTTTTTTTAACAGATTATCAGCAGTCGGATTATCAGATATCAGCTTTTGACAACTTATTCTAAACTTTTAAAACACTAAAACGGCAAGGGAAAACTATTTATTTGGGCTTTTTTTAACAGATTATCAGCAGTCGGATTATCAGATTTTAGACGCTAGACTTTGAGACTTATGTTGCTAGATTCGTATCAAGTATCAAGTATCAAGTATCAAGTATCAAGTAGCAAGTAGCAAGTCAACAACTAATTACTAAATTTTTAAAACACTTAAAACGGCAAGGGAAAACTACTTATTTGGGCTTTTTTTCACAGATTATCAGATTTTAGACGCTAGACTTTGAAAATTGAGATGCTAGATTCGTATCAAGGTAGCAAGTAGCAAGACAACAACTAATTACTAAATTTTTAAAACACTAAAACGGCAAGGGAAAACTATTTATTTGGGCTTTTTTTAACAGATTATCAGCAGTCGGATTATCAGATTTTAGCTTTTGACAACTTATTACTAAACTTTTAAAACATTAAAACGGCAAGAGAAAACTATTTATTTGGGCTTTTTTTCACCTATTAAACCATTACAGATAAAATGGCAATAACTGTTGCCGATTAGACAAAAAAATTATGTACAAGTATTTCACAAAATAAAAAGACTGCCGGGAAGACAGTCTTTTTTAGTTTATGTAATTTTATAAAAACAAAGAGCTGTTCAGCAGAAAACTCAAAATAAAAAATATACAGCTGCAGCCAAAGCACTTCTTCTTCCGGGGCATTCCAGCTTAGCAACTTTCTTGTAAGTATTGTAGTCAATCAAATACTCCCCTTCTAACTTGGCAATTTTTTTATAATCGGAGTATCGTATAATGTATTCACCGTCAAACTTTAACAATTTTTTATACGTATTGTAATCGACAATATATTCACCGTCGAATTTATAAAGTTTTTTATAGGTCGAATAGTCGATTACATAATCGCCATCAATTTTTAGCACCTTCTTATAGGATTTATAATCCTGAATAAGACATTGCGATTTTGCCGCACCTAAAGAAATAAAGAATACCAGCAGTACTAATAATTTTTTCATTTAATAATTTTATTTTGTCCTTCCTACTCTTTTGGATTTTCAGAATACTCCATGTTTTTTAGCGGTTTTCTTGACTCCTCACTTTGCTTAATCATGAAACCAAAAATATATTATTTTATCGTTCAAAAAGATAAAATTAGCATTCAACTACCTGGATAGCCCTTTTTCTTATACATCACTTCTACAAGTGCTCTTTGCAATTCGGGCGCTTTACCAAAAGCAAATTCAACATTTACCGGCAAGATGTATAAAGGTATATCTGCCGGAATAAGTTTTGAAAGGCGGGTGGCATCTTTTTCGGTAGTCATAATGATACAATTTTCTGATTTGGCCGAAATTTCTTTCCATTTTTTTAGAATATGCTCAATATCTTGTGCGTTAAACCTATGATGATCGCTGTAACGCATTTTATGCAGGTAAGCTCCCTGCGCAATCAATTCTGCTTCCATCACCTGTGGGTTTGCGATGCCAGTGACCAGTAATATCTGTCGGCTTTCGAGCTGTTCGAGTGCGATTGACTGATTGGGCTTTTCTAAAAGATAGGGGTTTGAATATTCGAAATAGGAAAAGAATACTTTTTGCTTAGGCGGGGGATTCAAATCTCGTAGAAAATCATCTTTCTGTTGTTCACTGATGTCTTTTGGACATTTGCTTACGATGATGATATCGGCCCTTTTGTAGCCTTTTCTGAACTCGCGTAAACTACCGGCGGGAAGTGGAAAATCATAAAAAAAAGGTTCTTGCCAGGTTGTAAGCATGATGTAGGAATCGGCCCTTAGTGCCCAGTGCTGCATGGCATCGTCCAGGATCAGCAATTGGGTTTCGGGTTTAGCTTTCAGAATTTTTTCAATCCCCTCGGGTCTTTTTTCAGAAACAAAAACAGGCACATCGGGAAATTTTTTGGCTATCTGCAGGGGCTCATCTCCTGTTTCTTCGGCGTTATCACTTGCTAAAACGGCTCTAAAACCCTTATTTATTCTTCCATAACCACGGCTAAGAACCGCTATTTTATGAAATTTCCAAAGATAGTTGATAATATACTCAGCATGTGGCGTTTTTCCAGTACCGCCTACCGAAAGATTTCCTAGCACAATGACTGCTTTTTCGGATCTTTTCGACCTAAGCCATCCCGACTTGTACAGATATTTTATAATTTCTACAACTGAAGCATACAAAATACCCAGAGGCAGAAGCAACAGTCGCAGATATTTCATTATTGTAAAATATTAGTGTATCAACAGTTTAAAAACTGTTAGTTTCAAAAATGCTCTGCTATCTTTGTCGTAATGTGCACCACTGCATCGCCTTCATACACAATAGGCGCATGGTTTGTACAGATGACATAGCCAGCGTGTGGAGAAACCAATTCTATTTCGAAAGTGCCGAAAGGATCACTAATAGTTCCCAATACATCGCCCTTTTTAACTTTGGCGCCCAACCTTATTTTGTTTCGGTACATACCCGATTCTTTGGCCCTCACCCAGGTTGAATCCTCTACAAGAACTGCTTTTTCTTTAGGATATTTACAGGCAGCAATCTCATTGCCGTAATCTCTGAATTTCAAATGATGCAGCACACGCAAAGCTCCAACAATGCCAACATCTGTGACAATTCTGTCGAGATTGAGTGATTTTCCTCCCTCGAATAACAATACTTTTTTGCCTTTTTCTGTAAGGGCGTCTCTGAAAGAATTATCTCTGTTTTCGGCATCGATGATAAATTTGGCACCAAAAACCTTAGCCAACTCCATCGTCTCCTCATTCTTAATATCGAGTCTGATCTGAGTATAATTGAAACGCTTGGCTCCTCCCGTGTGAAAATCGATGCAATAATCAATGTAAGGGGCGATTTCGTCCATGATATTATATGCAAAACGACTGGCAAGTGAACCGTTTTTAGTTCCGGGGAACATCCTGTTTAAATCCCTGCCATCGGGAAAATCTCGCGATTGGCTGATAAACCCGAAAACATTCACAACTGGCATACAGATTATGGTACCTCTTTCTGGCTTATTATAACCGTTCCTAATTAACTGCCGTACAATTTCAACACCATTGGTTTCATCACCATGAATTCCGGCAGAGAGCAGTATACAAGGGCCATCTTCAAGCCCCCTCGAGATGATTACAGGAATTTTTAAATCGGTTCCGTTGTGCAGTTTGGCGATATTCAATTGTTCTGTTCTGGTTTCGCCAGGACTTACCTTTAGATTTATCAGACTCATACAGTGTTATATTTATATCTAGACGTTTCTTTCAATGTATCGGATGATAGCTTTGGCAATGTCTTTTCCTGTAGCTCCTTCTATTCCTTCCAAACCTGGCGATGAGTTCACCTCCATAATAAGGGGACCATTATCGGACTGCAGCATATCGACCCCGGCAATGCCCAAACCAAGTGCCTTAGTAGCCATCAGCGCAGCATTTTCTTCTTCATCGCTCAGTTCTATCAATTTTGCTGAACCACCCTGATGCAGATTTGAACGGAATTCGCCTTCCTTGCCCTGTCTTTTCATAGCGCCCACAATAACGCCATCAACCACAAAGGCACGAATATCGGAACCGCCTGCTTCTTTGATGAACTGTTGCACAATAACGCGTGCCTGTAATCCATTGAAAGCTTCGAGTACCGACTTGGCAGCACTTTGCGTTTCGGCCAAAACAACGCCTATCCCCTGAGTTCCCTCCAAAAGTTTGAGTACACAGGGAGCGCCACCTACTTTTTCAATTACCCGGGTAACATCTTTCGAATAATTTGTGAACGCTGTAACCGGAAGACCAAGCCCGGCTCCCGATAATATCTGAAGGCTGCGCAGTTTGTCCCGGGACCGCACAAGCGATTGTGAGCTGGTAGCCGAAAAAACTTTCATCATTTCGAACTGACGAATAACGGCAGCTCCATAAAATGTTACTGATGCACCGATGCGGGGAATTATGGCATCGATTCCTTGAAGTTCCTGGCCTTTAAAATAGACCTGAGGATTATTTCCCTGAATCAGTAAATCGCATTTAGTATGGTTCACGACAAGCATTTCGTGACCACGTTTTTCGCCGGCTTCCTTAATTCTCTGCGTCGAATAAAGTTTCGGATTGGCCGAGAGAATCGCCATTCTCAGTTTCCGTTTTTTCATTTGTCTTTGCTGTTTTTTTTCTGAGTCTGTTAAGTTTTGATACATCAACTATAAATTTGCCCTGCTGCAGAAATTTTCTCCCAAGCAGAACGGGAAATTTCATTTCGGCCCTATCGCTTAGTGTAAGTTCAACGTCGTAGGACTTTTTACCGAAAACCATAGGCATAATAATCTGATAACGCAATTCACTTATTCCGTTCGAGCTTTTGATAACAGTCATTTCGTAATGATCAAAAATCAGCTCTTTCTGATTATACTGCGGATGACTTTCGTCCAAAAAATTACAATGTAATTTTCCATCAATCTCTTTCATATCTGCACAATGAATGCTCGAAGTAAAAGCTCCGGTGTCTATTTTTACTTCAATATCATCAAGACCTAAACTTGGAAAATTAGCTTTTTCGCGCCTACCTATTACTTTTTTCTTTTTTGCCATTGCCTGCTTTAATGCTGATATAAGCTGTTTTTGGATTTCTAAATCAAATATATTAAGAAATGTGAGAATCAATTCAATTTTAAGCAATCAAAATTATTAATTCATTTGCTTGCTTTCTAATCACTGATTTTTCAGAACATGCCAAACAGTTCGGTCAATCCCTTTTCTGTTGCATCGCAGATTCCTTTTTCTGTAATCAGGCCGCTGATGAGTCGTGCTGGAGTGACATCGAAACCATAGTTTGCGGCAGGTGTTGTTGGGGGACATATGAGCACTGTATCAATTTTTCCACTGCTGTTTAGTCCCTGAAAATATTTCACTTCATCCTGATTTCGCTCTTCAATCGGAATTTCTTTCAAGCCGTCGCTTATAGTCCAGTCAATACTGGTCGATGGCAGTGCTACATAAAATGGAATCTGATTGTCCTTTGCAGCAAGTGCTTTCAGATAGGTTCCGATTTTATTTGCTACATCTCCCTGTCGGGTGGTTCTGTCGGTACCAACCAACACAAGATCTACCATTCCGTGCTGCATGAGATGCCCACCAGTATTATCAACTATCAAGGTATGAGGAACATTATGTTGACCCAATTCCCAGGCAGTTAGGTTTGAACCCTGATTCCGCGGTCTTGTTTCATCAACCCATACATGTACTTTTATTCCTTTTTCCATTGCCTGATAAATGGGCGAAGTAATCGTACCCCAACGGATGCAACCCATCATGCCTGCATTGCAATGCGTTAGAATGTTAACCGTTTCACCAGCTTTTCTTTGGCTGATTGCTTCGATAAGCGGCAGGCCATGCACACCTATCATTCTACAGATTTCTATATCTTCGGCAACAATGGCATGGGCAGTTTCCAAGGCGATGGTAGTTTTATCAGATTTGCTTTTCACTGTACTAATGGCCGCCATCATGCGGTCGATACAGACAAATAGATTAACTGCCGTAGGGCGTGAACTGCGGAGATAATCGGCTGCTTTTTCAATCTCATGTTCAAGCAACGCTTCCGATGCATCGCGACAAGCCATCCAAAGTCCATAAGCTGCCGTAGCACCTATGAGTGGTGCCCCGCGAACAATCATCTGCACGATAGCCTGGTACACATCTTCAACATTATGCAGCGTCTCAACCTTCAGTTTATGCGGCAAGAGGGTCTGATTTACAATTTGCACATCCTGTTGGTCATTCAACCAAATAGTGCGTAATGGGTTTGGAATCATACTTATAATTTTTTAGACTTTAGACTATAGACCATTTAACACTAAGACAATAAACGCTAGTAAAAATTTGTATCAAGAAACGAAGTTCCGCGAAGCGCATCAAATCCAAATACCATCTCGTTCTTCAAACGAGACCAGTATACCAGATACCAACTAACCAACTATCAAGTAAACAACTAGCTCGTCCTCCAACTACCAATCAGCCAACTGACAAGTACGCAATTTCCCTGTTCACCTCTTCAAAATCGGCAGCAGTACGGTGCGTGGATTGAGGGTCATTGCCCGGACGCAACAGTTTTATGGTCTGCATACCTGCAGCTCTCGCAGCATCAATTTCCTGTTCAATATCCGATAGAAAAACAATCTCATCTGCAGGCAGCCCTAGCGCCAATTGTATATTTTTATAAGATTGCACTTCTCTTTTATGACCAACCACCGTATCAAAATAGTCTGAAAAAATGGGTCTAAGGTCACCAGCTTCAGAATAGCCAAAAAGTAGTTTCTGGGCCGGTACCGATCCGGAGGAATAAATTCCTATCTTAAATCCTTTTTCTTTCCAGACTTTAAGCATTCCTGGCACTTCGGGATAAACATGCCCTTTCAGGCTGCCATTTTTGTAGCCTTTTTCCCAAACCATACCCTGCAAGGCTTTTAGGGCGGGATGTTTACGGTCGGTACGGCACCAATGCTCCAAAAAAACAATTGCTTCCTGGTCATCAATCTGTCGGCCTTCTTCCTCTAATACAGTAGCTTTGACAGATTCGATTTGTGCCCTTACTGCAGGCTCATTCAAAGCATCAGCTATCTCATCGATATGTTCGAGAAAATATGGAAAAAGCACATCTGCCACAAAGGAAATAGAGGTAGTGGTACCTTCTATATCGCTGAGAATATATCTTATCATTTTGGATTTGGTTTAACTATGGATTTTCAATTAAAAACTCACTACCTATTTGCCTCAATCAGCAACTGCAAAATCTCGATAGCAGCATTGGCTATTCCTGTGCCAGGACCAAAAACGCCAACTACCCCTGCATTGTACAAAAATTCATAGTCTTGAGCTGGAATAACGCCACCTGCAACGACCATAATATCTTCACGACCTATATTTTTAAGTGCCTCAATGGCTTCGGGTACTAAGGTTTTGTGTCCGCCCGCAAGTGAGGAAAGTCCCAAAATATGTACATCATTTTCAGCGGCCTGTTTTGCGGCCTCCTGCGGAGTTTGGAATAGCGGGCCCATATCCACATCGAATCCGAGGTCGGCAAAGCCTGTTGCAATGACTTTTGCACCGCGATCATGGCCATCCTGACCAACTTTTGCAATCATTATACGCGGACGGCGTCCTTGCATTTCTGCAAATTCATCTGCTAGTGCCTTTGCCTTTTGGAAGGCTTCGTTATTTGAAATTTCTTTAGAATACACACCAGAAATTGAACGGGTTACAGCCTTATATCGGCCAAAAACTTTTTCCATGGCATAAGAAATCTCACCAAGGGTTGCTCTGTGGCGAGCTGCATTAACGGCAAGTTCCAATAAATTTCCTGTTCTACTTTCGGCAGCTTTTGTGATGGCATCGAGTGCCTGTTCAACAGCAGCTGTATCTCTTTTCGCTTTAATCTCCTCGAGCCTTTTGATTTGTGATTCACGCACTGCTTTGTTATCCACTTCAAGAATATCAAGAGCATCCTCTTTTTCGAGGCGGAAAATATTGACACCTACAATTCGATCTCTTCCGCTATCGATTCGGGCCTGCTTTCGGGCCGCCGCCTCTTCGATACGCATTTTCGGAATGCCTGTTTCGATAGCTTTGGCCATGCCGCCCAATTCCTTCACTTCTTCAATGTGCATCCAGGCTCTTTCCAAAAGCTGTTCGGTCAGATACTCCACATAGTGCGAACCAGCCCAGGGGTCGATTGCTTTGGTGACATTACTGTTTTTTTGAATAAAGATTTGCGTTTCACGTGCAATTTTTGCTGAAAAATCTGTCGGAAGGGCAATAGCTTCATCAAAGGAGTTGGAGTGCAGCGATTGTGTGCCGCCCAACACGGCCGCCATTGCCTCGATACAGGTGCGGGCTACATTATTAAAGGGATCTTGCTCGGTAAGTGACCAACCCGAGGTCTGACAATGCGTACGCAGCATCAGTGATTTTTCATCCTTTGCGCCATAACTTTTGACAATTTTTGCCCAAAGCATTCGGCCTGCGCGCATCTTAGCAATTTCCATAAAATGATTCATCCCGATTCCCCAGAAAAAAGAAAGCCTTGGAGCGAAATCATCCACATCCAAACCTGCTTTGATACCAGTTTCGAGGTATTCCATTCCGTCAGCCAGCGTATAAGCCAATTCAAGATCGGCTGGTGCTCCGGCCTCGTGCATATGATAACCGCTGATGGATATAGAATTGAATTTAGGCATTTTGTGCGAAGTATATTCAAAAATATCCGCAATAAGCTTCATCGACTGTTCGGGCGGATAGATATAAGTATTCCGCACCATAAATTCTTTGAGAATATCGTTCTGGATAGTACCACTCAACAGCGATTTATCAACGCCCTGTTCCTCGGCAGCAACGATATAAAATGCCATAATGGGAATCACTGCACCATTCATCGTCATCGAAACCGACATTTCATCGAGCGGAATCTGATCGAAAAGAATTTTCATATCCTCCACGCTGTCGATAGCTACTCCGGCTTTACCCACATCGCCCGTAACGCGCTCATGATCGGAATCGTAGCCTCGGTGTGTTGCAAGGTCGAAGGCGACGGAAAGTCCCTTTTGTCCGCCTGCAAGATTTCTGCGATAAAAGGCATTACTCTCTTCGGCCGTTGAAAATCCGGCATATTGTCGGATGGTCCAGGGCTGCAAGGGGTACATTCCAGGATAGGGACCTCCTACAAAAGGTGCTTTTCCGGCACCAAAACGATGAAAATCATTGTTTGCTGTATCCGAAGCAGTGTATTGTTGTTTCAGGCTAAGCTGTTCGGAAGTCTCCCAAATTTCCGATCCGCTTGCTATGGGATTATCGGAATATTTTGAAGGCGCTTTGATATCTATTTTAGAAAAATCGGGCATTGCTTTTATTTTGTTTGCGATTACAGTTCAAAATTAAGCATAAGGATTTATTTGAGTAAATAAATTTTAATATTTGGGGCAAGACAACCTCATAAAATTAAAAAGCCGATTGGAAATGAAGTCAATCGGCTTTTTACTCTATTCAAATGTATCTTTACACTAGCTCGATGCTTTCTGACGCAGTCAATATGAAACCGAAGGGCTTACGAAGAAAAAAGATATCCTTCGCTTCGCGGAGTCTTCGGGTTCAAATTTGTTATTATTTGTGATCGGTTACTTATCTACCTCAATAATTAGCTATCTGATAGTCATCTATTTCTTTTTTATTAAAATTATCTTACCTTTGCTAATAAGATTTAGTCTAAATAATTTTCTATAAATGGATCAGAGCAACAAAGGATTTATTGCGTTGAGCAATGCAAGTAAATCAAGTTTTTATCAGATAGCTGAAATTCGAAATCGACTTTTAGCCTTAAAGCTGATGGAAATGGGCTGTCTAAAAGGTATGTTTATTAAAAAAATATCTACCGCTCCTTTTAATGGTCCTATAGTTATAAAGGTGTATCCTAATGAAAATCTGCTTGCGCTACGTTTTGAAGAGGCCGCCGAAATTATAATTTCTGAACCCGATAGCAATCGGGTCTGACAACTAAAAATGTCCAGAACTTGTGGAGAAAGAAAATAGTTTAAAAAAAATAGCCCTTTTGGGTAATCCTAATGTTGGAAAAACATCTCTATTCAATTCTTTGACTGGATTAAATCAGCAAGTAGCCAATTTTCCCGGAGTTACTGTTGATAAAAAAACCGGAATCTGCATCTTTTTATCTCAAAAAAAGGCCGAAATAATAGATTTGCCCGGGCTTTACAGTCTTTTTGTCAAGTCTGTCGACGAGGCAGTTGTACTCGAAACCTTAATTGACCCAAACACTCAGATTAATCTGCTGCTTATAGTTTTGGATGCTTGTAATCTAGAGCGAAGTTTAATGCTCTACACGCAAGCACTCGACCTTGGATATGACGCAATTCCTTTACTTACGATGAATGATTTGGCTAAAAAACAGGGTATCAAGATAAATCTTCAAGAGCTGTCACAAAATCTCAACAGTCCAATTTTTGAGATAAATCCCAGAAAGGATAGTGGAATCAAAGAACTAAAGGCTTTTTTGGCGGATTATAATCCTGTAAAAAAAGAGGCAGACAGCGATTTTAAAAATCGATTGATGCTTGGTCAATTCGACCTGATGAAATCATTGTCGGCCGAAGAAAAAAAGATTTACAGCGACGAGCTGGAAAAATCAGGCAAAGATGCTACCGATGTACAGTTAGAAGATACCTTGCAAAGGATGAATACAGTGCATGAATTATTGGGGACTGCACTAAATTTTGAAAAGATCAGCAAAAACAATCCCACTGCAAGCATCGACAATGTTATTACCCATCCAATCTTTGGTTATTTGATCTACCTTGCTGTGCTTTTGCTCATTTTTCAATTTATTTTTTCTGTGGCTGAATATCCCATGAATTGGATTGACGGCAGTTTTACTGCTTTAAATGCCTGGTTAAAATCTGTTCTGCCCCAATCAGCATTAAGCGACTTACTTACTGAGGGGATTATCGCCGGTATAGGGGGCGTAGTCATTTTTATACCCCAAATAGCAATACTCTTTGCTTTCATTGCGGTTTTGGAGGAAAGCGGTTATATGTCGAGGGTTGTTTACCTGATGGACAAACCAATGCGCTTGTTTGGACTCAATGGAAAAAGTGTGGTTCCGCTCATTTCGGGGGCTGCATGTGCGGTTCCTGCTATTATGTCGGCAAGGGTTATTGATTCTTACAAAGAAAGACTCATAACAATTTTTGTCACGCCATTTATCAGTTGCTCTGCCAGATTGCCTGTGTACATTATCATTATTGCACTGGTGATTCCTCAGGGCACATTTCTTGGTTTCAGTTACAAAGGACTAACACTAATGGGGCTTTACCTATTGGGTATTCTTGCTGCATTATTAACCGCAACTGCAATGTCTTTAATATTAAAAACTAAGGACAAAGCACTTTTTCTAATAGATTTGCCAAGTTACAGAATGCCCAGATGGAAAAATGTCGGCATTACAGTTTATCAAAAATCTGGTAGTTTTGTCATGGAAGCTGGCAAAATCATTTTAGCAATTTCTGTAATTCTTTGGGCATTGGCCAGTTACGGGCCTCCTGCAGCAATGAAGGCTGCCGAACAAAAAACTGAAAAAATGCTACTTGAAAATCCCGAATTGAATAAAGAAGAAATACGCTCCGCACAAAAATTAGAGGCTAGTTTTATTGGTCATTTCGGTCATTTCATAGAGCCTGTGATTCGACCACTGGGTTATGACTGGAAGATTGGCATTGCGCTAATTACATCTTTTGCCGCACGTGAAGTTTTTGTGGGCACACTTGGTACAATTTATAGTGTTGGTGAACAGGATTTTGACAAAAAACTTGTGGATAAAATGCGCAATGAAACATTTCGAGATGGCAATAAAGTGTTTAATCTTGCAAGCGGCTTTTCACTGTTGGTCTTTTATGTATTCGCTATGCAATGTATGAGCACTGTAGCGATTGTTTATCGGGAAACTGGTGGATGGAAATGGCCACTGATTCAACTGATTTACATGAGCTGCCTGGCTTGGGCAGCTGCTTTTGTTACCTATAATCTGCTTTCGTAATGAAATGGGAAGAAACAGTTATTTTAATAATTATCGCATTAGCCATTAAGTTTCTGAAGGATTATTTTATCAATAAATTCCAATCAAAGAAAGGTTGTGCTTCGGGTTGCAACAAGTGTGCAGCAAGTTTAATCGATAAAAAAAAGCAGTTTCCATAAAATGAAAACTGCTTTTTGATATGATTTAAAATCTCTATGATCCTTCAAGCGCTGCGGCACCGCCTACAATCTCTCCAAGCTCTGTAGTGATTGCTTCCTGACGGGCTTTGTTATAATTAATTCTCAATTCACGCAGCATATCCTCGGCATTGTCTGTTGCTTTGTCCATAGCTGTCATACGCGCACCATTCTCAGAGGCATTACTATCGAGTATTGTTTTGTGAAACTGTGTTTTTAGTACAGCAGGAATCAGATAATTTAACAATTCTGATTTATCAGGTTCAAATATAAAGTCGTTGCTTAAACTACCTTCTTTTGCCTCAGCCTTCGCTATCGGCAGAAATTGTTCCACCTCATATTCCTGTACTGCAGCATTCCGAAAACGGGCATAAGCGATATCTATAGCATCAAAATCCTCATTGGTAAAAGCTTCCATTAAACGTTCCGCAACAGGGATTGAATCCTGTGATGAGAATTCTTTACCAACTAATTCTACATAATCGGTAATGAATTTTGCCTTAGGTAATCGTTTTGTTAAAAAGTCTTTACCTTTTTTACCAATAAAAAGCAAGGTTATATTGCCGGCTTCATACTGAACTGAATACTTTTCATTAACAATAGCTATAGTTGCTTTATTAACATTGCTGTTGAAGGCTCCGCAAAGCCCGCGATTGGAAGTAATAACTACAATGCAGATATTTTTTTTGTTGTCACGATCAACAGCATAAGAAGAATCCATATCATCTTCAGAAACAGTTGCTACAATATTTGACAACATCTCATTCAACTTTTGCGAGTAAGGACGCAATTGTTGTATAGCCTGTTGTGAACGGCGCAGTTTTGATGCCGCCACAAGTTTCATGGCTTTCGTAATCTGTTGTGTAGAAATTACCGACTGGATACGGTCACGTACTTCTTTTAAATTTGCCATATGGCTTGGTTTATAGCATTATAAGGCATCAGAAAATATAAATTTCTGATGCCTTAAGAAATCAACTTATTTAAACTGTGCTGATAGTTCTTTGGCGAGTGCCTCTACTTTTGCAAGATCGGCGTCGTCATATTTTCCTTTACGGAAGTTTTCAAGAACATCAGCATAGCGCTGTTCCATATTGAGCAGGAATACTTTTTCAAATTCCTTTACCTTATGTACAGGAACTTCTCTTAGCAGACCTTTGGTACCGCAGTGAATAATTGCAACCTGTTTTTCAACTGTTACGGGAGAGTATTGAGGCTGTTTTAGAATTTCCACATTACGTGCACCCTTGTCTAACACAAATTTGGTTGCAGCATCAAGGTCAGAACCGAATTTGGCAAAGGCCTCAAGTTCGCGATACTGAGCCTGATCCAATTTTAAAGTACCTGATACCTTTTTCATAGACTTGATCTGAGCTGAACCACCTACACGCGATACCGAGATACCTACGTTAATCGCAGGACGAACACCTGCATTGAAAAGGTTCGATTCCAAGAAAATCTGGCCATCGGTAATTGAAATTACGTTGGTTGGAATGTATGCAGAAACGTCAGCTGCCTGAGTTTCAATGATTGGAAGTGCGGTAAGAGAACCACCACCTTTTACAAGCGGATTACCGTTATCGTCTTTAGCTTCTTTCAAAGACTCCGGAAGATCGTTCATCCCACGTGCAATCTCATCGTTGGCGATAACTTTTGCAGCGCGTTCGAGCAGACGTGAGTGCAAATAGAATACGTCACCAGGATAAGCTTCGCGTCCTGGAGGGCGGCGAAGTAGTAGTGATACTTCACGATAAGCAACAGCTTGTTTTGACAAATCATCATAGATAATCAATGCGGGACGACCTGTGTCACGGAAAAATTCTCCAATTGCAGCTCCGGCAAATGGTGCATAGAACTGAAGTGGTGCAGGATCTGAAGCTGATGCCGATACGATTACCGTGTAAGGAAGCGCACCGTTTTCTTCAAATATCTTAGATACCATGGCAACAGTAGAGGCTTTTTGACCTATTGCGACATAGATACAGAAAACCGGTTCGCCACGTTCGTAAAATTCTTTTTGATTGAGGATAGTGTCTATAGCAATTGCTGTTTTTCCGGTTTGACGGTCACCGATGATCAACTCGCGCTGACCGCGTCCGATTGGAATCATCGCATCAATTGCCTTGATACCTGTTTGCAAAGGTTCATTTACTGGTTGACGGAAAATTACACCAGGAGCTTTACGCTCTAACGGCATTGCATATCTTTTTCCAGTGATAGGACCTTTACCGTCGATAGGCTGTCCGAGTGGATTAACAACGCGGCCAAGCATACCTTCACCCGCTTCGATTGAAGCAATACGTCCGGTACGTTTTACCTTGTCGCCTTCTTTAATTTTTTCAGAAGGACCCATCAATACTAAACCTACATTGTCCTCTTCAAGGTTCAATGCAATGGCTTGTATACCATTGGCAAATTCTACAAGTTCACCAGCAGCGACATTTGAAAGCCCATAAACACGGGCAATACCATCACCTACCTCTAATACGGTGCCCTCTTCTTCGAGGGTAGTACCGGTACCAAAACCGGTAATTTGCTCTTTTAAAATTGCGGATATTTCGTCCGGCCTAACGTCAACCATATGTTAAAAATTTTTGATGTAAAGATTTTCACTGAATTTAGCTCTTAACTGATCCAATTTATAGGAAATACTGGCATTATAAACTCTGTCATTGAACTGGAGGATAAAGCCACCTATAATTGAAGCGTCTATTTTTGTTTTTAATTCTACCTGCGATTCTATGATACCTTTTGATTTGAATTCTGCCAAAATACTATCGATTGTCTGCTGTGTCAACTCAACAGCACTTGTAATTGTAACACTCGATACATGTTTATCCTGGTTATACAGCAGGTGAAAGGTACGACAGATATCATTGAGGTATGCTTCGCGGTTATGTTCAGTCATTACCATCAGCGTTTTCATGGTAAGACTATCTACTTTCTGACCAAAAACGGCATTAAAAATACCTTCTTTCTTATCCTCACTAATCAAAGGATTTTTCATCACAGCAGCAAAATCAGGCAATTCTGCAACTTCCTTGATATAGAGAATATCTTGATGGACTTTATCGAGTTTTCCCTCATTTTTTGCCAGATCGAAAAGTGATTTAGCATAACGGGATGCGATTCGTGTAATTGACATATAAACTATCTAAGAAATAATGTAATTTGATAAAAAGGACTAATTAAGATTACCTTTTCTGAGCTCATTGATTTTTACGGCAACAAATTCTTCGTGTTTTCCTTGAAGTTCTGATTGTAGTATTTGCTGAGCTATGTCAACTGACAAACGGCCTACTTCATTTAATAAGTTAACTTCCATCTCCTTGCGACGATTCTCAATTTCACTTTTCGCAGCCTCAAGTAGTTGACGGCTTGTTTCTTCGGCTTTGGCTTTAGCTTCCTCAATTATATTATCACGAATAGCTTCTGCTTCGCGAATAATTTTTAGGCGATCTTCAGCTGCTTGACGTTCAAGGTTTTTCTGCACATCCTGAATTTGCGCCATTTCCTTTCTGGCTTGTTCTGCTGAAGCAAGTGCACTATCAATATCATGTTCGCGCGCATTCAAAGCATTTTTAATTGTTTTGAAAAAACGGCTCAACACAAAAAGAACACCCAAAAAGATTATCGTTGTCCAAAACAACAATCCGAAGCTGGGATTCATTACTGAGAAATCTGCTAGAAATAACATAATTTAAAATTCTTTTATATAGTTTGAACAGATTGCACATTTGATTAAAATATGCATGTTTGTGGAAAGTTTAATAAACATTTAAAAGAGGCAGGCTTTTCAACCAATCGTTGAGCCTGCCTCAATGACTTTGGCAAAATTATTTGCTGATCAAAGCTACTACGATGGCAAATAGTGCAGCACCTTCAACAAGTGCAGCTGCGATAATCATGTTGGTACGGATATCTCCAACAGCTTTTGGCTGACGTGAAATACCTTCCATAGCTTTACCGCCAATCTGTCCGATACCAATACCGGCTCCAATAACTGCCAATCCGGCTCCAATTGCTCCCATGTTAATATGGTTTTAAATATTTAAAAAATAAAAGTATAATAGTTTAACCCTAAGGTTTATAAATCAAATTAATGATGTGCAGTTTCGTGGTCTTCATGATGATGTTCTTCTACTGCAGCACCAATGCTGAGCGATGACAACAACGTAAAGATAAATGCCTGCAAAAAAGCTACAAAAAGTTCAAGGAAATTCATGGCAAATACAAAAGGCACAGCAATTGCACCACCTCCAATCGCACCACTCATACTTTCGCCACCTTTTCCAAACACAAATATCAAACTTACGAGGCTCAATATGATAATGTGACCTGCAGTGATATTTGCAAACAAACGAATCATGAGGGTTATTGGCTTGATAAACAAACCGATAATTTCTATAGGTGTTAGAATTAAAAGAATTGGCCATGGAACACCAGGCATAGCAAATACGTGTCTCCAATAATGCCCGTTTCCGCTAAAATTGGTAATGAGGAAAGTTATGATTGCCAAAACCATTGTCACGCCAAGATTACCGGTAATGTTTGCACTTCCAGGGAAAAATGGAATAAGACCCAAAAGATTTGCAAAGAGAATAAAGAAAAATACCGTCATCAGGTAAGGGAAATATTTTTCCCATTTGTGTCCAATTGCAGGTTTGATTACCTCATCGCGCATGAAAACAATAATTACTTCAAAGAAAGATTGCATCCCTTTTGGTGCTTTACCACTACGCTTTTTGTAAGCACTACTTACCATTCCAAAGATGATGATGAGAAGGAAAGTAGCCAAAAACATAGCGAATACATTTTTGGTAATTGAAAAATCGTACCAACTAGTCAATTCTTGTAAAGCACTTCCTGAAACCAATTTATAATGCTTATCGCCTATTACTACAGTTTCGCCATGAGCAGCATGATTATTTTTAGCTTTATCGTGGCCCTGTCCTTTGTGGTCATGTCCTTCATGTCCGTGGTCGTGACCCTCGTGTGCATCATGGCCGGCTGTTAAATCAACATTTCCGCTAGGTGAGTTGCCTTCTTCATCAACAAGACGCTTGAGAACATCATGGTAAATTACATAACCATTGATGGCATTTTTGCTCATGTGTGTTTCGTGGTCGTATTCAAAAGCACTGGAAAGGCTAAAGAATAAGCCATCTTTTGAGTATGCTATACAAAGAAGCGGTAAATATATATCGCCGAAAATATGAAACTGATGCGCATCACCGATGTGGTGCATTACAATAGCTGTTGGATCTTCTGCATCGGCAGCTTTGGCATTTGTTAAAAAGAGCAGGAAAAATGCCGTGATGGAAAGTTTCAGTACATTTATATAAGCGAACATAAAAACCTATTTTAAATTTGCTGCAAAGATAGGTACTTTGTTAAGCAAAGCAAAAGAAATTCACTTTTTTTGTGGTCCTAATGCAGAATTATAATTTTACATTGGCAGAAATAAAAGTTTTTAAATAAAATTTCACGAAATTAAATTTCTAAAAATACTATTTATGTTGCCAAAAATAAAACAATTATATTTATTTGTAATTTATTATTTTGCCAAATGGTCTACAGTTCAATTTTAAAATCTTAAACATTAAAGCATGGAAAAACTTCCCGAATACAGCCGAAATCAGCTCGCTCTAAGAAACGGTCAGGACATGGAGGAAATTTGGGTTGCCTGTAATGGTATCATTTATGATGTGAGCGCAAGCCGTTTATGGCGCAATGGAAAACACTATGAGCACTGGGCTGGACAGGACCTTACAGCCGAATTAGAGAACGCGCCACATACAGCAATGGTTTTCGATAAGTTCGAAGCCATTGGTATGTTAAAAAAATAAGGTCATCCCTAACTTAGAAATGACCTTTTGCATTTTCAAAATAAAAATTACTAGTCTACAGAAGCTGTAATTTTATAAATATCCTGCTGGTTTAGCTGTTCAACAGATCCAAGATTACGATTTCCATACCAACTGCCGTTCCCTCTGCATGTTTTGCGTCTTTTGTAAGGAGATCCGCAAGAACTGACTGTAAACAATATAACTGCCAGAACGACTAAAGATATAATTTGCTTTTTCATGTTATTTGGTTTTAATATTTCTTGATGCAATTAAAAATCAAAATGTTACCTCAAAGTTAGAAATATTTTTTTTAATGCTGAATATATTTTAAAAAAACCAATCAACCACTAAGGAAAATTGGTTCAAAAAAATCACTTTAACCTAAAACCTTTATTAGTGGGTTTTTTCAAACCTGTTAGTTTTACTGTAATTTATTATATTCTGTAGGGTACTTTCTTGTGGCGTTACATTCAATGTAATTAAAGTTTTTTGGCTTTCCTTTAAGTTGCTGAACTGCAAGGACAAAGCGGTGTCTACTTTGAGTGCATGTTCTATGGCTGCCTTTTCGAGCAAACTACACTCATTATAAAGATAGCTTATAAGATGTTGTTGTGTAAATAGATGCTTCATAGTAAATATTTATTTTTTTTAATCTGTTTAATGAATTTTAACAAAACTAGTCTGAAAATTAGAATTAAATTTTGAATACAACTATAAAACGAAGGTGGTTGGGCAAATGTTGCCTAACCACCTATTTTTTTTCAAAATTTTATTTTGTTTTTCAAAAAAAATAAAATCTTATTTTGCCAACCTTTTTTTCTTTGGTTTCGTTAAGCCTGTTTTTTTACTCAATTCGGTACCAGGTTTGTGTACGGTAAAAAGCGCCCCACCAACCGCGTACCATAAGCATATCTTTGTTGGTAAGCCACATAGTGCATGAGTATTCCTTACCTTTTTTGGGATCGAGTATAGTCCCCTGAGCATAACGATTGCTTTCTTTGACCATACCTCTTAGAATAGACATGCCAATAACTTTTTTATTTTTTCTGTCACCCGGGCAAACAGTACAAACAGGATCTACATCTTCATCAGCAGTGCGATTCAGTAATTTTTCTATTTTTCCGTAATATTTTCCGCCCTCTTCCCATATACGTACATTTGAGCGCGCCTTTCCGGTTTCATCATCAACTGTTTTCCATACGCCGATACAGCTTTTGCCGCTAATAGAAGTTTGTGCTGAAAGACTCTGCACAAAAAAGAGCATCACAAAAAGACTCAACGAAATATTAATAACCTTCATAATTGCATGGTTTTGGATTTAAAAATAGTTTTGCAGTCAAGGAGGATAAAATTAAGACTTTTTAGTTGTTAAAAAATCTAAACTAATATTTTTTTATATCAGGGTTTAATTTTTTCTATGACTAACTCTTGAAAAATTGCAATTTTACTATCCTTAAGGTTGTTCAGCTTCATAATTTCCTGAACTGTTATTTTGTATTTAGTTGCAATATCCTGTAAGATTTCGCCTTGCCTTACGATATGAATCTTCATTGTTTCCTTACCAGATGCATCTTTTCGAATAATTGGATTTAAATCCTTATATGTGCCATCATCCTTAATTTTTATTTTCTGGCCCAGTTTCAGTTCAGCTGTTTTCATGTTGTTTAACCCCATGATGATGTCTACCCTGGTATTAAAATGATTTGCCAAACGGTAAAGATTATCACCGGTTTTAATGGTATAGTATCCTGCCGAATCCAAAACGAAACTATCTTTTTGGTTGAGCGAATCTTTAGTCTTGTCAACAGGGCTGTTTTTACAGCGGCTTTTCATATACTCATTGATATCTACGCCATTAATATATGCCAGATCCAATACTCCAGGGTCTTTCGAAATTTTAAGGAGTCCAATCTTATCCGCAAAATAAAATTCTTCTTTAAGTCCTGCCTGTACTTTGTCGTAAGATCTGAATTGATGTACATTGAAACATTGAATTTTTACAGGACCCATATAAAGGACTTTACCTCCGCTGCTGTCTACATTGTCGCCAACTTTGGTTTTGCTGCTGAAAAATAATTTATTATCGCCTATCATACCAAAACCAGTGCTGTCGCTGTTTAGCATGATTACTTTTTTAACCGTGCATATTTTATAATTTTTTTTCATGCGGTCATACTCAACAATGCTAATCGAAATTTTAGAACTGTTTAATTCGCTTATAAAATTATCTTCGGAAAGTTTGTCGTCGCTGCAGCGCAGAGGTTCTTTGTCAAGTGCAACCACTTCATCAATATTGTTTTCTTGTTTTAATACCCTAAATATCAATGTTTTATTGTCATTTAATTTTAAATGATAATCCCAAAAGGCAAGATCTTTGTATTCCTCATTGCGCTCATAATCAAATTTTTGCATGCAGACCGCATCGAAAAGCAAATATTGCTCAAGGTTTTGTGCCGAAATTCCGGAAGCAAGAAACAAAGCAAACAAAAAGGCAATTTTTTTCATGATAATTTATTTAAAATGAATTGTTTAATTTAGCTGAAGAAAAATATTCTGATCAGCATTGATATACTTGACAATATCAGTGCCAAACCTGCAATTCTCCTTAGAATAAGGGTATATTTGGCATTTATATAGTGACTGATTTTTCGTGCTGCGTATACTTTGAGCATATCTGTAATAATCACCATTAGCATTACGGTACAGAGCAATACAATTGTTTCGGAAGTTTGCATAGATCTACCAATAGCAGATGACATGAGTGATATCCAAAAGAATAATGGGAAAGGAGTAAGCGTATTAATTAAAAATCCCTGCAAAAAGAAAGTACTGAGTGATTTAGCTGTTGCAAGGCCTGCATTTTCTAAGTTTTTAGGCTTTGTTAACAAAAGTACCAACCCCAAAATGCTGAGAAATACTGCGCCGATGCTACCAAGGTAGTAACTGAGCGTTTCCTTGAATTGAGGATTAGTGTCGAGTATGCGCATATAACCCGCTCCCCAGATTGCAAGCCCAATATAGATGAAGTCGCTAAGCCATTGTCCAGAAACCAATGCAAACCCAGCTTTGAAACCACGTTCCATACTCACCTGTACGATGGTAAAAAAGATTGGGCCGGTAAGCACACTGAGCATTAGGCCCCAGCCAATGCCTTCTAGTATTGCAGCAGTCAATGCATATGATTTTAAATTTTAATAAAACACTTTTACATTGGGCAGCCATTCGGCTATACAGGCCTTCTCTGCTGCAGAAAGTGCGACATTATGCAGGTAAAGTACTTTCAGTTTTTTCAGATCGCGGATGCTCTCGGGAAGGTATTTTAAATTGGTATTGTAACGGAGGTCCAGTACTTCCAGATTCTGAAGTTTTGAAATGCTCTGCGAAAGTTTTGTGAGTTCACAATCGGCCAGAACCAACTCTTTCAGCTCGCTAAGCTTATAAATTTCTTCGGGCAATTGGGTAAATTTATTATCAGAAAGATCGAGTATTCTTAGATTTTTTAACAAAGCAATTTCTGCCGGGATGCTTTTGCATTCGATTCCTGCAAGGCTCAATTCATTCAGTTTTGGCAATTTTGAAATCAATTCAATGGTACTTTTGGTATCGAGATAGCGACAAAATCCAAGATTCAGCACCCTAAGATTTTTTAGACCTACTATTTTTTCGGAGATTTTTTTGATTTGCAGATTCGAGGCATTCAATTCCTCGAGCAGTTCGAGGTCGCAGACAGATTCAGGGAAATTACTCATACGCATGGAACGCAGGCTCAGGTATCGCAGATTTTTCAGCTTGCGCATTGTTTTAGGTAATTCCTTCAGGTCGTTGCGCTCGAGGCTAAGCCATACTAAGTTTTCAAGTTCGGATATTTTGTCACTGAGCGTATCTAAGTGATTATTCCCTAGATCCAGCCAAAGTAATTGTTTCATTTCATAAAAAGCATCGGGCAGTTTTTCCAGCTGATTTTCTTCGAGGCTTAGATGCAGTACTGTGCTGAGTTTTTTGATGTCTTTAGGTAGACTTTTTATTTTCAATCCTTTCAGGGTCAGATCATTCAGATTTGGTAATTTGTAAATCCATTCGAAAACTGATTCCGGATTTTTCAGTGGATTACGACCAATATTTAACTTTTTCAATGAACTTAAATCTCCGAGTGATTTGGGTAACATTTCGATTTTATTCTGATAAAGATTCAGTTCTGCAAGGTTTTCGAGTTTGAAAATCGAATCTGAAACCCATTTCAGATAATTATTATTGATACTTAGTTCGTTCAAAGCTGTCAGATTTCCGATAGCGTTGGGCAGCGAGTCAATTTCATTATGACCCAGATCAAGCACCTGAAGTGAATTGAGCGCGCAAAGCTGAACCGGAAAATGCTTGAAGCGGTTGGTATTCAGATTCAGTTTTTTCAGATTTTTCAAATTAGAAAAGCGCTGTGGCAAAGAATCTATCTTATTGTTTTTGAATGAAAGTACCTGCAAATTGTTGAGATTGCCAAAGCGCTCTGTTGGATCCTCAAAATAGATATTTTCCATATAAAGTGCCTGCAGATTCTCGAGCTGTGCTATGACAGGTGGAAGTGTGCTGTGTAATTGAAAAATTTTCAATTTCAAGGCAGTTTCCATTTCGATATATGCCCTGTCGACCGAAGTATAGGTTTCTATATCATCACTTTCGAGCTGCTCGAGCGGCAATAGCTGCGCCTCGATTTTTGCAGAAAAAGTAATTATCATAACAAGTGCTAAATAAATACGCTGCATTTTCATCATCATCAAATTTCTAATTTTAAACAAAAATAGCACTTTTTTAAACCTCTTAGGTTAGGAACTCGAAAATTATAAATACTTCCCATGCAAATGGCAGCGCCAAAATGCTATTTTACTATCTTTATCGGCAAAACGCCGAATATGAAACATATCTTTTGCTTAATTGCATGTTCTTTTCTATTGGTTTACAATACAAAAGCCCAAAATATTTCTTATAAATATCAGCAAAACCGCAGCTTTACCGTCGATGAAGTGACAGAGGCTTATCGCTTGCTTCAAAAAAAATATCCAAAACTATGCAACCTGCAGGAAATTGGCATTTCTGATATAGGACGACCAATTCATCTTTTTGTCATTTCGGAAGATGGTAACTTCAGTCCTGATGCCGCTCGAAAAAAAGGCAAACTTGTACTATTTGTCAATAATGGCATTCATGCCGGTGAGCCACCGGGTGTTGATGCCTCGGTAAAATTTGCAGAAGATGTTCTGAGTCAATCGAAAAATAAAAAACTGCTCGATGATGTAGTCATTTGCATCATACCTTTTTACAATGTCGATGGCGGACTAAACCGAAGCTGCTGCAGCCGGACCAACCAGAACGGGCCTGAAGAATACGGGTTCAGGGGCAACGGGCAAAATCGAGACCTCAATCGTGATTTTATTAAGACCGATACCAGAAATACGGAGGCCTTTGTCGCTTCTTTTCAACGCTGGTTACCCGACGTTTTTATCGACACACATGATACGAACGGTTCCGATTTTCAGTATGTGATGACACTTATCACATCGCAGCTCGATAAACAGAACCGCTATCTGGCAGATTATCAGCGAAAAGCTTACCTACCCAAACTTTACGAAGACATGAAAAAGCGGAATTTCGAAATGATTCCTTATGTCAATTTCCGCGGCAATAGTCCCGAAAGTGGAATTGTCGATTTCTTGGAAACGCCCAGGTTTTCAACCGGTTACAGTACATTATTCGGAGCTCTGGGATTTGTGACAGAAACGCTCAAATACAAGCCTTTTCCAAAGAGAGTTGAGGCCACCCATGCTTTTCTGCTAAGTAGCCTTGAACTGATGTCAACTGAAAAAAATGCATTAAAAACAGCCCGTAAAAAGGCTTTGGACGACATCAGCAGCAAACAGGTTTTTGAAATTGTCTGGCAGCTCGACACTGCCAATGTGGACAGTATCGAATTCAAGGGCTACGAAACCGAATATCGCGAAAGCCAGTTTGGTTTGGACGCCAAGCAATTGGTGTACAATCAAGACAAGCCTTATACAAAGACAATTCCTTATTTCAAAAGATATGTTCCATCTGTCACTGTTCAAAAGCCCTCGGCTTATATTATTCCGCAATCCTGGCACAATGTTATAGACAGGTTGCTGATTAACAATGTAAGGCTTTCACGACTGGAAATGGATACAATCATAGCAGTCGAAATGTATTATATCGAAAATTATGAAACAGTAAAAACGCCTTTCGAAGGGCATTACCTACACTACAACGTATCGGTACGCAAAGTATATATGCCTGTGAAATTTCATAAGGGCGATTATGTTGCCGAAACCAATCAAATTGCAAACCGCTATTTGGTAGAAACACTTGAGCCACAGGGAACCGATTCTTTTTTTGCCTGGAATTTTTTCGATGGGATTTTACAGCAGAAGGAGTGGTTTTCACCCTTTTCGTTTGAGCCTATGGCTGTTGACCTGCTAAAAAACAATGCTTTTATCCGCGAAGCTTTTGAACGAAAAAAACAGGAGGAACCTGAATTTGCCAAGGACCATTGGGGGCAATTGTATTTTATTTATAAAATGTCGCCTTATTACGAAAATACACACAATAGGTATCCGGTAGGAAGAGTACCTTAGGGGTAATTTGAGCATTAGTCTGTATCTTTTGATCTCACACTGGCCCTATAAAACAGTAGGGCTATCATTCATGCCTCAATGCCTCAATCGGATCGAGCGCAGCGGCTTTCATAGCAGGATAAATGCCGGAAATAAGCCCGACAATAAAACAGAGTCCTAGTCCAAGGAAAATCCAAAGCCAGGGAATGATAAAGGTTCCGCCCATGGCCAGGGTTACAATATTTCCAACGAGAATGCCTAAAATAACCCCTAAAAGTCCTCCGATCTGGCAGATGACCACTGCTTCGACCAAAAACTGAGAAAGGATATTTTTGCGGGTTGCCCCCAATGATTTACTGATACCAATTTCACGGGTACGCTCAGTGACTGAAACCAGCATGATATTCATTAGCCCGATTGCTGCTCCCAAAAGGGTAATCAGACCAATAAAAATTGCAGACATTTGAATGGTACCAGTGTTTTCATCGAGAATCTCAATGAGGTTATCGCTTTTTTCCAAGACAAAATCGGGCTCTTTTCCCAATTGCACACCTCTGATACTGCGCATGAGCCCCTCTGCCTCTGCAATGGCGTAATCCATCATAGTGGCATCATTTACAGCAACGGAAAGGTTATAGGAGTTTGTTTGCGAACCCATATATTTGCGTAGTGTCTGAAGCGGGATAAATACCATTCGGTCGCCGGAAAAGGTCATACTGGCACCTTTTGCATCTAACACGCCGATTACCGTGAAACTGATGTTGCGGATATTGATGACTTTTCCAATGATGGAAGCCCGGGGTTTATTGGGATAAATTTTATCAATGATGGCGGTGCCCAAAACAGCTACATTGCGGCCTTCCATAGCCTCGGCGGCTGTGACATTACGCCCGGCACTTATTTTATATCCAGCCACATTGAAATAGGTCTCATCAATTCCATAAATGGCAGAGTTTGGATTTGTTTCACGCTCACCGAGTTTAACCACTGCCGACATTGAACCTAAGGCCGATACCGAAACCTGCGACGGAAAATTATAGCGCTCCTTGAATGAGGTTGCCTCGTGGAAAGTAATGGATTTGCCGACATTAGCTCTTCCCCCCCTACGTCCGCCCTGTACACCTGTACCGCTGCGTATGATGTTGAAGGTGTTTGCACCCATGCTGGCAAAATTATCGGAAAGGGAGGCCTTGATACTGTCAATTGAGGTAAGAATGCCCACCAATGCCATAATACCGAAGGCGATGATGAGAAAAGTAAGCACTGTCCTCATGAGGTTGGCTCGGATAGAACCGAGTGCAAAAAATATGCTTTCGACAGTTTTCATTGAAGAATTTTGTATTTTTGGAAATTCCAATATCGAAATAGAGACCGAAACTATAAAATTTTTCTTCAGCTTGCAATCTTTTTCGATAAACTGCTCATAATTACGGCCTATTTTTGTCAAGTTTCAGCCATTTTCTATAAAAACAAAATCCTATGTTTAAAAAAGGGACATTTTCCATATTGACTTTTATCTGCATTGTTTACAATGTATTCGCACAGGACTATTTGAAACTTGGCCCTTCACTCGAAAGTAAAAATACCGACAGAACCTATGCGCTTATTCATTATGACAGCAACGGATATGCCTTAATGCGCAGCGATAAAGACTTCAAATATGCCGAAACGGAAACCTATGATAAAAATCTGAAGCTGCTCAACAGTTTTGTAAGTACGCCCGAACGCAGAAATTACGGCGGAGTGCTAAATCTGGAGGGTCGACTCTTTATGCTTTTTTCGAAATACAGATTGAATGCACAGCTGCAACAGTACGAGGATGTGAGCCTTTGGGCAATGCCCATGAACAAGGACTCATTTTGTGTGGGCAACGATTCCTTTGCACTGGTTGAGCCATTTACATTGAAATCTGCTTTATACCAAGGCAATTTTGTATTGTCGCCCGATAGAAGCAAGCTCTTGGTTTACGATTGGGAAGAAGAAGGCGACATAGATGAAGTAAAGGGTTTGACAAACGAAATCATGCTACGTGTTTATGACAACAGATTCAAACTGCTGTGGTCGAGAAAGGTATATCTGGCGCCTAACAACAGTGGTAAAAGGGTAATGTCTATCAAAAAACTTCGGGTAAGCAATAGTGGTGAGGCTGCAATTCTGACAGATTATTTCCGAAATCACCGTTCCTATAGCCTGAAGGAAGTGACAGCCGATCCTACACTGTTTTTTGTGGGTGAAAAGGCTTCAGATTTTTCGAGACTAACTCCAAATCTAGGTAATCTCTTTTTTAATGAGCTGGATTTTATGTACGATGTCGAGGGAAATATCATTTGGTTTGGATTTTACTCAAACCGAAAGTACCATCAGCAGGCTGGCTATTTCTACATTAAAATAAATGCTGAACGAAATAAAATTCTCAGTAAAAAAATCAGTTCATTCGATCAGGAAATTATGAAATCGCTGCTCAAAAAAAAGATAGTCAAAAAATTGGATGAACTTAGGAACTTTGAAATTGCCTTTTTCAAAATCAGCAAAAACGGCGACTTAATTGTGAGTGCCGAGCGCCGACCCTATGGCGTTGCTAATTATAAAAGTCATGACATACTATTGCACCGATTTGACAGTAGCGGCAATTTGCTCTGGTCGAAACATATTTTCAAATACAACATTTTTCCACAATCTTTGAAAGTATTTTTAGACCATTATCTGCAAATTGATAACGATAATATATATCTGTTGTTCAATCAGGGAATTTATGCAGAAACAGGTCTGGCCAAAGCCTTAAAAATAGAACGCAATGGTAATCTTAAAGAAAAAAATGTGTTGAATTATCTCAATGCTGAAAATGTAATTTGTCCCACCTTGAGCAGCCCTCTACCCGATGGAAAAATTTTTATCAATTTGCAAAGCCGCTTTTTCAAATATCATCAATCCGGAATTCTAGATTTCAGGAAATTATTTGAAGAAAAGAACTGAAAACTTTAATGTAATGTGCGGTTTTTACTTTGAAATTGATTAAAAATTAAGCCTTTATATTAACTGAATTTTTAATTTTTTTAACTTTGTCCCCAAGATGAAGATCTAAAATTTATTACACTAAATTTAAACCAAAAAAAATGAAAAAGAGTCAACTCGTAGCACTTTTGGGATTCTTGTTCCTGGCTGTTTCCTGTCAAAAAACAATTGAGGGAGAGCAAAGAAATTTTGATGCCAACATTCAGACATTGAATGAAGTTTCGGCAAAGTACCCACGATTCAAAGGGGCCTGCGAAACGCTTAAAAAAGATGCTAATAAACAGATGGAAACGGCCAGACAATTGAGCGAAGAAAAATCGAAAATTGAAGGTATGTCTGCTGCCAATACAATTGCTTCGCCAGTCTGGGTAAATAATTTGTCACAAATGGACAGTAAAATCAACGAAATTCGCGATATGATTACCAAAGCTGCACAAAATGCGAAGGACAAAAACGACAGCGATGCTGCCTGGACTGCCAGCCGCCAAGGTGAAGATGCTATCAGTGAAGCTAAAAACAAACTTGAAAAAGCCGATGTTAACAATCCATCAGATGCAGCTGCAATTGTAAGTTCCGTTATGAGCAATCTCGAAGCTGCCGAAAAAAGATTGAGCGATGTTGTAAAAACAGCCCAAGATAAAGTAGCCGCCGAGAAAAAAGCTGAGAATGATGCTAAAGCTGACGAAGATCAGAAAAAAGCTGACGAAGAAAAGAAAAAGGCCCCTGTTAAATGCGGTCATTGTGGACAATCATCTCCTGCAGGTTCGACCAAATGCGGTAATTGTTCTGCTCCACTAAGTTAGTAAAATAAAATAGAATCTATGAAGCCTTATTCCAAAACAGGAATGAGGCTTTTTTTTATCTTTGCACAAAGTAATCGGAATGGACAAAGATCAACTGAGCAATTTTATCCGGCAAGCGGCAAAAACCTTAGGGTTTTTACAAGTTTCCTTTGCAAAGGCGGCGGAGATGACGGAAGAGGCCCGAAATCTGGAAAATTGGTTGAATAAAAATTACCATGGTAAAATGTCTTATCTCGAAAATCATTTCGACAAGCGCATCGATCCCCGAAAACTGGTCGATGGGGCAAAAACTGTAATATCACTGTCTTTCAATTATTTCCCAGCAGAACAGCAGCGCGATACAGATGCTCCAAAATTGGCAAAATATGCCTATGGCGAAGATTATCACTTTGTACTAAAAGAAAAATTACATAAGCTTTTAGAGCTAATTAAGGAAAAAACAGGTGATATTAACGGCCGCTGTTTTGTAGATTCGGCTCCTGTGCTCGAACGCGATTGGGCCAAGCGAAGCGGTCTGGGCTGGATTGGAAAAAATACCATGCTGATTTCTCCCCAAAAGGGTTCTTTTTTCTTTTTGGCCGAGCTGATTCTGGATTTAGAACTAAGCTATGATGAACCAATAGCTGATTTTTGCGGTACTTGCCGACGTTGTATCGACGCTTGCCCAACAGGGTCTATTTCTGAAAAGGGCTATATCATGGATGCATCCAAATGTATTTCCTATCTGACGATAGAATTGAGGGATGAAATTCCAAGGGAATTCGCCGGAAAAATGGAAAATTGGGCATTTGGTTGCGATATTTGTCAGGATGTTTGTCCCTGGAACCGATTTTCTAAACCCCATACTGAAGCGGCATTTCTTCCCAAGGAAGGTCTGTTGGATATGAAGCGGGCAGATTGGATGGAAATTACGGAGGATGTGTTTCGAAAAGTTTTCAAAAATTCTGCAGTAAAAAGAACAAAGTTTAGCGGCTTAATCAGAAATTTTAAATTTCTTGAAGAATAAGCTCCGTCAACCAAAAATCAATTTCAGTCAACCACATAATCAACCATAATGAAAATATCTTTTGTTACAAACTGCCTTATCATTTTATTCTTATCGAATTGTTTGTTTGCGCAGCCCAGATTTAAAAGCAAAGATAATCGGCTCGAGTCCTTTGAGGCTGTAAAAGAAATGAAATACAATGGCGTGCTGATAGTAAGGTTGAAAACTAATTATGTAAAAATCAGTGCGCTGGAAAAAGAGCTTTCCAATACGGCCATAAAACCCGCCAGAAAGAAAAGGATTCAGGGAATTTTAGCGGAAACAATCAAGCGCAGAGATGCACTCAATGAAACGATGGCAGCTGCCTTTCTAGATTCTTTTTCATTCTGCCCAATATACTTAAGCTATGACACAAGTGCCAACAGTCTTAAAAATGGAATTCGTAAAGGTATCTTTTTGAATGACTCTTTACAGATAGATCCGGAAATCAGTATTCCCGACACTGCAAAAGTTTTTGTTGCCTATTACCACGATAAAAGCGGAAATTACCCGAGTGACGGATTGATGATAAGAAAACTCCTATCAGAACTTGCTGAGCCCTTTCCGCATTACACTGCTGTAAAAGAATCCTTTCTGAATGATGTGAATACGCCAAAACTAAGAAAAGTAATCTTATTTTTGGATAACAGGTTGCGCAGTCTGTTGGCAAGAGCAGAAAAGAGAGAAAAGTAAAATAAAAAAGCCATCCAAAAAATTCCGGATGGCTTTTAAAATTTGAATAAGAGGGCGATTATTTGCCACCATTCATTTTATTCTTTTTGTCAGTTGTAGTACTGGTCCCGCTCATTTTGTCTTTTTTGTCCTGAGTGGTAGTAGTAGTTGTGTTAGTCATTTTATCCTTTTTGGAATCCTGCTGGGTAGTAGTAGTTGTTGTAGTGGTGGTTGTATTAGTCTGGGTACCGCCGCCACTTGTAGTTGTTGTTGGCTTTGTAGTCGGCTTGGTAGTACCACCTGTTGTTTTGTTTTCTTTTCTGTCTTTCGATTCAGCTTCTTCAGCCTCATATTTTTCAAGGGCTTTAGCGTCTGCATCTTTCAGACATGCATCCATTTGTTCTTTCATGAATTTTTCTTTCAATTCATTGAACACCTTGTCCTTTTTTTCCTGTTCAGTAGGTTCTGCGAAAGCTGTGAAGATAGCTGCAGAGCTGATTGCGATGCAAATAGCACCAACAAAAAACAAACCTTTTTTCATGATAATGATAATTTAAATTTTAAAAAATTTCTTTTTGATTCTTAGAAGTATTTCAAATCAGTGCTGAAATTACTTCTCTTTTTTCTTTGGATCTTTCTCTTCAGCTTTTGCAGTGCGGATAGAATCCAATTTAGTTTGTACAACCTTATCACATTCAGAAGTTGCCTGTTGTGTCAATGTTTCTTTTTCTTTGTCGAACATTTCCTGAGCTTCTTTGGCAATTTGTTCGTCAGATTTACCGCTGTTACAGCTAATCAATGCTGAAGCAAGGAAGAACATAGTAAAAGCGCCTAATACTAGCTTTTTCATAGTCGAAATTTTAAATTTTAAAAAAATAAACAATTATGGATTAAGCCTATTTGAAATTGAAAATCAATTGCTTTCGGCGAAATTTCTTATAATTAAGTTGACAATTAAAAGAAAAATAATACAGTTTTATGTTTTTCTTAACACTTAACGCAGATTTTAAGACAAATATTGTGCCAATAAAACAAAAAGCCCGACATTTTTCAATGTCGGGCAAAAAACTAAACCCTAAAACCCATGAATAAAAATAATACATTAAAATTCTGACGGGATGTCAATAATTTTAATGACTATAATTAAACATAAAAAAACTGTTAGGGTTTAATCTTCGAGACCAAATTTATCTTTTAAAATATTTTTTAATGCAAACATTTCATCGCGGTATTGGGCGGCAGACATAAAATCGGTATCTTTTGCTGCTTTTTTCATAAGCCTTTTAGCCTCTTCAACAGCCTTAAGCAGCTGTTCTTTAGACATATACTGCACAACAGGGTCGGCTGCAACGGTGATTTTGTTGTCATCTTCCTCATATTGCACCTTGCCACCTTTTATTTCCAGTACGGAACTTTGTTTTATTATCTCCTCCCTCGATTTAAGTACGGTTGTCGGAATAATCCCGTGTTGCGCATTGTAGGCAATCTGAATAGTTCTTCTGCGATTTGTTTCATCGATCATTTTTTGCATCGAAGGTGTCACCTTATCTGCATACAGAATTACACGTCCATTCGAATTTCTGGCAGCGCGCCCTGCAGTCTGTGTGAGGGAACGTTCATTGCGCAGAAATCCCTCTTTATCGGCATCCAAAATAGCGACGAGGGCAACTTCGGGCAAATCGAGCCCCTCTCTGAGCAGATTGATACCTATGAGGACGTCAAATTCACCCAAACGCAGATCTCTCAGAATTTCAATACGCTCCAATGTATCGATATCGGAGTGTATATAGCGGCAACGAACATTCATACGTGCCATGTATTTCGCCAGTTCCTCCGACATGCGCTTGGTGATCGTAGTAACCAGTATGCGTTCATTTTTTATTGTGGCATTATTGATTTCATCCAATAAATCATCTACCTGATTTATACTAGGTCTAACTTCGATTGGAGGGTCTAAAAGCCCTGTTGGTCTTACAATCTGTTCTACAATAACGCCTTCTGATTTTTCCAGTTCATATTCGGCTGGTGTAGCGCTGACAAAAATGACCTGATTCATCAGCGATTCAAATTCCTGAAAATTCAATGGTCTGTTATCCATGGCCGAGGGAAGTCGGAAACCATATTCTACCAGGGTAGTTTTACGAGCACGGTCGCCTCCGTACATACCTCTGAATTGTGGCATTGTCACGTGACTTTCATCTATGATCATCAAAAAATCATCCGGAAAATAATCTATAAGACAAAATGGTCTGGCTCCGGGTTTTCTGCCATCGAAAAATCGGGAATAATTTTCAACTCCAGAACAATAGCCAAGCTGCCGCATCATCTCAAGGTCCATTTCTACACGTTCCCTTAGTCGTTTAGCCTCGGCATATTTTCCGTCCGATTCCATAAATTTTAAATGTTCCTGCAATTCATCCTCAATATTGCGGATAATTTCTTTAAGGCGTTCCTTGGGGGCAATGTACAGATTGGCAGGATAGATAGAAACGGCATCCAAATCCTCAATAGTTTTTGAAGTTTCTGTTTCAATTCTGCTGATTTCTTCTATCTCATCCCCAAAAAAACAAATTCTGATGGAATGGTCGGTGTAAGGCAGACAGATATCGACTGTATCTCCTTTTACCCTAAAATTTCCTCTCGCCATCTGCATTTCAGTTCTGGAATATAAAGCATCGACCAGTTGATAAAGCAATGAATTACGACTGATACGCTGACCCTTTTGTAATTTTATAACTCCATTTTTATAATCTTCGGGATTACCCATACCATAAATACAGGAAACCGAGGCAACAACAATTACATCTCTTCGGCCCGATAATAGCTGCGAGGTGGCTCTAAGCCTCAATTTATCGATCTCGTCATTGATAGCCAGGTCTTTCTCGATAAATGTATCGGTCGATACAACATAGGCTTCGGGTTGATAATAATCGTAGTAGGAAACAAAATACTCAACCGCATTGTCGGGAAAGAACTGTTTGAACTCCCCGTAAAGCTGTGCAGTAAGTGTTTTATTGTGGCTGAGTATAAGGGTCGGTTTTTGGGTTTTTTCAATCAGATTGGCCATGGTAAAGGTCTTTCCGGAACCGGTTACACCCAACAGGCATTGAAATGGGTCGCCCTGTTCTACGCCTTTAAAAAGTTCTTCAATCGCTTTTGGCTGATCGCCCATCGGCGAAAAACTAGAATGGAGTTTGAATTTTTTCATTATTGTTTTATCAAACGCATATTAGGATTCAAATATTAAAAAAAGCCTTCCACTATGCAGTGAAAGGCTTTGGCTCAACTCATTAAGAGTGATTATTTTTCAGCCACAGGCACTGTTGCAACCTTAGCGGCAGAAGCAGCAGCTGCTTTTGATTTGCAGCAAGATGAAGCTTCTTTTGATTTGTCGCAAGTAGCAGCAGTTTTGGTGCAAGCTTTAGGAGCTGTTTCGTTGCTTACAGTTTTTGCTTCGGCAGAAGCAGCAGCTGTTTTTGATTTGCAGCAAGAGCTTGTAGTTGTTGTAGCGGCAGATTTGCTGCAAGTTTTGGTGTCGTTGCTAACAGTTTTTACTTCGGCAGAAGCAGCAGCTGTTTTTGATTTGCAGCAAGAACCTGCAGTTGTAGATTTTGTACAAGACTTAGTTGTCTCAGCTGTTTTAGCGGCATTAGGACACTGCGCGTATGTCATACCGGCAAAAAGCATCATAGCGAAAAACATCATTAATTGTTTCATAGCTGTCAATTTTAAACGTTTAAAAATTTTAATGTTAACATTTTTTGATAATTGTGTCAATAACCTTTCATGACAAGTTACAAACACTGTGCAAATATCATACTTTGCCTTTAAATAATGCGCATTATTCTGGTAATTAATTTAACATTAACATATTAATGATTTTATTTATTTTAAAATGGCTAGAACAGTTTTGTTTCCAACGCTGGTTTCACCAATTTTTGTTTTAATTTCTGAACCCAAAGGAACATAAACATCCACACGGGAGCCGAAGCGGATAAAACCCAGTTCTTCGCCCTGTTGTGCAGTCGCTCCCTCTTTTGCATAACATATAATACGTCTGGCCAAAAATCCCGCAACCTGTCTTACTAATACTATTTTGCCGTTTTCGAGTTCGTATAAAACTGTAGTACGCTCATTTTCGGTGGATGATTTCGGATTCCAGGCCATTAGAAACTTTCCTGCATGATAACGGCAATAGCTAATTTTACCCGATACCGGATGTCTGTTTACATGCACATTGAGCGGCGACATAAAAACAGAAATTTGTATGTATTTTTCGCCTAAAATCTCTGTCTCCTGGCTTTCTTCGATCACAACAACCTTCCCATCGGCAGGAGCATAAACTGTATTGTTATCGATTTTGGGTAAGCTACGCGCAGGATTTCTGAAAAACTGAAGAATTATTATCCAGAAAAAAAGACAAATTAGCGTAAGTGTTATTTTTAACCATTGTATTTCTGGTATAAAAACCCATGCTGCAGCGCTAATTCCGGCAAGCAAAACAGTGCCTATTAATATGGTGGAATTTCCTTCTTTGTGAAACATCTAACTAATTTGAAATTTTGATAATGTGCTTGTTTGAAAATGAACTTCTATTCTAACTGCCTGCTGATTATACTTCATATTATGAAACTAATCTACCTCAATACGGACATAACAACAGCTTCATCCTCAATGTATTCAATCTTTTCAAGCCTTACTTCGGCAATTTTATTGATAAGATTTTCATTAAAATCGACTGCTACTTTGATATAATTATCGGTAAAGCCAAACATTTTACCTTCTTGATTTTTTGCTTCAAAAAGTACCGGTCTTGCAGATCCTAAATGTTTTTCATAGAAACTTCGGCGCTTTTTCTCCGAAAGGATTCTCAACATTTCATTTCTGTCGCGACGTATATTTACAGGTACCACACCTTTCATTTCGGCTGCATCGGTATTGGCTCTTTCCGAATAGGTAAAAACATGCAGATAAGAAACATCCATATTATTGATAAAATGGTAGGTTTCCAGAAAGTCCTCATCTGTTTCGCCAGGAAAACCTACAATGACATCCACGCCAATACAGGCATGCGGCATATTTTTTCTGATGATGTCAACACGCTCGGCATACAACTCACGCTTGTAGCGGCGGCGCATTTCACGCAACTGCTTGTTATTGCCCGATTGCAGTGGAACATGAAAATGTGGCACAAATCTATCTGAATTGGCAACAAATTGTACGATTTCTTCCGTGAGCAGATTAGGCTCAATAGATGAAATGCGAAAACGCTCAATGCCTGCGGTTTTGTCCAATTCCCTAATGAGGTCGATAAAAAGGGCCTCCTTTTGTGGCTTAGTACCTTCAATTACTTCTGTGCCATTGCCAAAATCTCCAATATTAACGCCTGTCAAAACGATTTCTTTAACCCCTTTTTCGGCAATTTCTACAGCGTTTTTAAGTATGTTTTCTACTGTATCGCTACGACTGCTTCCTCTGGCCTGCGGTATAGTACAAAATGAACATTTATAATCGCAGCCGTCCTGCACCTTTAAGAAAGATCTGGTACGGTCGCCAAAAGAAAAGGCATTGACAAAGGTATTTGCCTCTTTTACATCGCCGGCATAAACCATTCCTTTTTCGGGAGTTTTGGTCAATTCGTTGACATAATCGAGAATCCTGAATTTCTCTGCAGCGCCCAAAACCAAGTCTACGCCGGGGATATCGGCTATTTCCTGCGGTTTCAGTTGTGCATAACAGCCAACCACCACTACATAGGCATGTGGTGCGTGACGAAGTGCACTGCGCACAATCTTTCGGCATTTCCTGTCGGCAAAATCGGTCACAGAGCAGGTGTTGATAACATATATATCGGCACCTTCATCGAAGTCGACTTCCGTATAGCCGGCATTTTCGAAAAGCCTGCCAATGCTGGAGGTTTCGGAAAAATTTAATTTACAGCCCAGTGTGTAAAAAGCAACGCTTCTTGGTGTGCCCACTTTCTTTGAATTGATTTTTTGATAATTTCAGCTGCAAAGATAATTACAAAAGACAAAAACAGCATAAAATTTACAAAGTTGATGACGGTCATCTTTAAAAAAGACTGAGGTCACCCGCTTCTGCTGCATGCGTCATCAAAATCGCTTGAAACTGCCCCTACCTTTGTATCACACAATTAGGAAAACAACATCAATCGATAAAAGATAAAAATTTAATACCATGAAAAATTCTACGCTCCTCTCCGTTCTTTTCTCTTTCATCAGCCTTGCAGCTTTTGCTCAAAACAGAGAAATTGGAACCCGTTCACAAAACAGCGCTTCTTTGAATTGTCCTGCTGCTTTGTCTTCAGAAATTGCTGGTGAAACGTT
>JBIPOO010000444.1:0-12125 GCA_044379045.1 Saprospira sp. | reverse complement strand
TACTCAATGAGGCAGAAAAAATCATCTCTGATTTGACAAAAAATGAATCACAATACGAGCGATTAAAGCGTTCAATTTATTACATTCGAATATTGTCGGGTATAAATTATGGTGATAACCTACTCAGTCTAATTGATTTTAGCAATGAGGTACTGCGAATCAATAGAAAGTATGCTTACAAAGATAGTGTAAGTTATTTTTTAAATACCATGTTTTTACTTCTCAATAAGGATTTAGAAATGGCTCTTAAACAACGTTTGAATTTCGATGAAATCTATTTTGATGATAGCAATAGATTTTACTCATTTTTTCTCGATGCCCTTTATTATTTCTTAAATGAGAATTACGAATCGGCGCTCGAAATTTTAAATAATTTATCCTATGCAGAGAGTGATTACGTCGCCCTTTGGTCAAAATTGATGGTGATTAAAATTCACAGTAATCTTGGCAATGACCGATTATTCAAGAATTTGTTAGTAAGAATGTATAAGTATTTAAAAGATCATCATTCCAGAAATTTTACACAAAAAGTAAGTGTGGAAATTCTAAATTCCTACAAGAAAAAAAATGACGATAAATTAATAACAAATAAAAACAAAATATTCGAATTATTCGAATTATTAAAAGATTGACGCTTCTTTTTTTTATTATTGTTTGCTGTTTTTGCAAAATATTATATCGATTTGTTATATTTACGGCAAATAATATAAAAGTTCCAAAAAACTATATAAGTTTAACCGACACCATATGTATAATTTATTGCCTAGCATACTATTAGTAGTTATTTTTAGTTCTTATTGCAATGCTCAAAGTTCCGATTCATGGAAAGTGGATAGAACACCTTTGAGTGCAATTATTGAAAACAAAGGTCAGTTTATAAACAGAAACCCTCAACTTTCTGAAAAAGATATCCTTTTTGGATACGATGGCCCTCAAGAAGACTACTTTTTTACATCAGATGGTGTAATTATTGAACTTACACATCAGGAAAAAAGGAAAAAATCTGATGACGAAAAAGCTGCCAGAGCTGAAAAGAAAAAAGTAGGTTTTAAAGACGCTGCCGACTTCCGAGCTTTTGAGGAGGTAGGGCATACTATGAAAATTACCAAAGACGAAATTGCAGTACAATGGCTAGGTACAAATCAAAATGTTCATATAATTTCTGAAGATTTGAACAGTTTTACACACAGTTACAACTTTTATGAAAATGGAAATTTGATAAACAAACATGGTTTGAAATCTTGGAAGAAATTGACTTACAGAAATTTATATGACAATATTGACGTTGTTTATGAAATACATCCGGTTTCTGGTTATAAATATTCAATTATCGTACGCCCGGGTGGTGATTTGTCAAAAGTCAGGCTCAAATATTCAAAGGAAATTAACAAAAATACTGATGGTTCCATAAGTATTTCTAGCATTTTTGGTCATTTGACAGATCATGCCCCCCTTACATTTTACGATGAAAATAAAAACAATACAATTGCTTCATATTTCAAAATTCAGGGTGACGAGATCAGCTTTAATGTCGACAATTACGACAGAACTAAAACTATCGTTATTGATCCTTGGACACAGGTACCGAATTTTCCAAACTCAAACTGGGATTGTGTTTGGGAATGTGAGCGGGATGGTGCAGGTAATGTGTATATAATTGGCGGAACATCTCCGCTACAATTAATAAAATTTGACGCAGCAGGTGCGCTTCAATGGACATTTAATACACCTTACGATACAACAGAATGGCTTGGAACCTTTGCTGTAGACAATGCAGGAAATTCATACGTTGCCAATGGTTCGCCTGCAAGAATTATGAAAGTAAACAATGCAGGAGCTACAGTATGGAATAATCCAAATCCAGGAGGATTACTTACTTTGACAGAATTTTGGAATATTACCTTCAATTGCGACCAAACAAGGCTAGTGGTTGCAGGTACAGATGGAAATGCTTTCGGTGGTCCTGAGCCATGGATTTTTGACATAAACATGAATACAGGAAATGTGGTAACGAGTGTTCAAGTTCATGAGGGAACTGGTCTAAATGGATTCAACGCACAAGAAGTTCGATCAATTACACCTTGTAACAATGCAAAATATTATTTCCTTACACACGATTCCATAGGCTATATTCATCAAAGTTTAACTTCCTGCACTCAGGGGGGGAATAATATTTTTCATATCAACAGCGGTTTAGATTTGTCCTATAAATGTGAAAACTGGCGATACGACAACTCCGGCATTATGGCACTTGCTCATTTTAATGGATTTATTTTTGTGCACAGAGGCAATCAGTTACAAAAACGCAATTTTTCTACGGGTGCAATTCTTCAAACCGTTGCTATACCGGGGGGAACTTTTACTGGTGGTTTTGGTGGTAACAGCGTGGGCTGTAGTGGTATTGATATTGATAATTGCGGAAATATTTTTGTTGGATCGACCAACGGAGTATATAGGTTTGATCAGAACCTTGTTCAACAGGCTTCATTCGCAACCAATTTCAATGTGTATGATGTTGAGGTAAATTCTGGTGGCGAAGTTATCGCAGGTGGTTCAACGGGCAACTCCGGATCTGGTAACAGAACAGGTACTATCCAGTCATTTGCTGCGGCAGCCTGTGCTCCTCAAAGTATTACATGCTGCGATGCAACAATTTGCCGACCCAATACTTTGTGCGTAACTGACGCACCAGTTACAATTCAATCAACTACAACAGGCGGAACTTATTCTGCATCTTGTGGATCTTGTATTAACGCAACAACGGGCGTTTTTAGCCCTGCTATCTCAGGAGTAGGTAACTTTACAGTAACTTATACCTTGGCCTGTGGTTCAGAAACAGTTGATGTGGTTGTGAATAGTTGTGCGGTTGTGTCAGCTTGCCAATTGTCGCCAACTGTCCTTCAGGCTAGTGGCGGCGCTACATACACTTGGTACACTTTTAATCCGGCAAGTTCAACGCCAATTACTACTTCGGCACAATGTCTTGCTTGTAATTCAAGCTTTACTTTCTTTTTCGGGTCATGCTTAAATGGAGTTATCCCAGTAACAAGTTGCAGTACGCCTGCTGGTTTTCAGGTATATGGTACAGGAACAACAGTGACAACACCAAGCAATTTTCCAATTCAACTTGTTAGTAATTCAGGAACAACTGTTACTTATAATAGTTTGTCTGATATTGCGGCTTGTTCAGGTTGCCCTTCAATTAACGTTAATCCGACTACAACAAATACTAGCTGTGCGTTGAACAATGGATCAGTTAATACAAATCCGTCAGGTGGGGTTACACCTTATACCTTCGCCTGGAGCAATGGACGAACCACACAAAATAATACAGGATTGGCGGCAGGAACTTATACCGTTACTGTAACTGATGCTAATAGTTGCACCGGTACGGCTTCTGTTACTGTGAGTGCTTCTTCTGCCGTTTCAATTACATCAACTGTTACTAACGTTAGTTGCAATGCAGCAAACAACGGCGCTATTGCCGTGACAACTTCTGGGGGTACAGCGCCATACACATACTTATGGTCTAATGGTCTCACAACAGAGGATATTACGGGCATTAGCCCAGGCACATATGCTTTGACAGCCACCGATGTAAATGGATGTACCACAACAGTTTCAGGACTAGCAATCACTGAGCCAACGGATATTTCTGTTAGCGTCAGTGTAACCGATGCGAGTTGTGTAGGAAATGACGGAGCTGTCGATATTACAGTTACCGGCGGTACCGCCCCCTACACTTTCCTTTGGAACAATGGACGAACTACAGAGGATATCAGTGCTTTGACAGCAGGAACTTATGTAGTTACGATTACAGATGTAAACAATTGCCAGGACACTGCAAGCGGCAGAGTAATCAGAGCAAGGTCTGTAGGTGCAATCGGAACGATTACTAACCAGAACTGTGGAATACCATTAACCGGAGCAATCAGCCTGGTTGTCTTGGGAGGTATACCGCCATACACATTCCAATGGTCAAATGGCCAAACTGCACAGGATATTAGTAATTTAGCTTCAGGTGGTTATAATGTTACTATAACAAGCTCCAATGGCTGTACTGCGACATCCTCTTTTACAGTTAATGCATCTACATCTGTTTCAATTGCTTCGGCTGTTACAAATACCAGTTGTGGTCTAATCAACGGTGCAATAGATTTAACTCCTAGTGGATCGACTGCTCCTTATACCTTTGCCTGGAGTAATGGATTAACTACTGAGGATATTGATGTGCTCGCTGCTGGCACCTATATTGTTACCGTTACAAGTGATGTCAACTGTACGGCGATATCCTCCATCACAGTAACAGGTTCATCAGCTGTATCAATTTCATCTGCTGTTACAAATACAAGTTGTGGATTAATAAATGGTTCTATAAATCTTACACCAAGTGGATCGACTGCTCCCTATACTTTCAGCTGGAGTAACGGATCAACGACTGAGGACATATCTGCGCTCGCAGATGGCGCCTACGCAGTTACCGTCACCAGTGCCAATAGCTGTACAGCGACATCATCTTTCACAATAACGGCTTCTTCAGCTGTTACAATTTCATCCGCTGTTACGAATACCAGTTGTGGACAAAACAATGGTTCGATAAATATTACACCAAGCGGATCGACTGCTCCTTATACCTTTGCCTGGAGCAATGGACGAACTACTCAAAATAATACGGGACTTGCAGCCGGAACATATAGCGTAACTGTCACCAGTGCAAACAGCTGTATTGCTACTTCATCCATTACAGTAACGGGTTCTTCGGGTGTTACAATTTCATCAGCAGTTACGAATGCCAGTTGTGGACTAAACAATGGCTCGATAAATATTACACCTAGCGGAGCTTCTGCTCCATATACTTTTATCTGGAACAACGGATCAACGACAGAGGACATTTCTGCGCTTGCTGCAGGTACATACAGCGTAACTGTCACAAGTGCTAATAGTTGTACTGCTAGCGCATCCATAACTGTAACAGCTTCTTCAGCTGTTTCTATCACTTCCACGGTTGCAACAAGTTGTGGATTAAACAGCGGTTCTATTATTTTAACTCCTAGTGGATCGATATCACCTTACACCTTTGCCTGGAGTAATGGCCAAACTACACAAAATAATACAGGACTTGCAGCTGGCACCTATACTGTAACTGTCACCAGTGCTAATAGCTGTACCGCGACATCATCTATCACAGTTTCTGGTTCATCAGCTGTTACAATATCTTCTGCTGTTACAAATACCAGTTGTGGACTAAACAATGGCTCGATCAATATTACACCTAGCGGATCGACTGCTCCATATACCTTTGCCTGGAGCAATGGTCGAACAACACAAAACAATACAGGTCTCGCTGCTGGGACTTTCAGTGTAACTGTTACGAGTGCCGATGGCTGCTCAGCAACAGCCTCCAATACAGTGACTGCTTCTTCTGCTGTTACAATAACTTCTGCTGTTACGAATACCAGTTGTGGGCTAAACAATGGTTCGATCAATCTGACCCCGAGCGGATCAATTGCTCCTTATACCTTTAATTGGAGTAACGGATCAACCAGCGAGGATATCTCTGCCCTAACTGCGGGTACCTACACAATTACTGTCACCAGTGCTGTAAACTGCACAGCGACTTCATCCATTACAGTTTCAGGATCTACAGCTGTTACAATTTCTAATGTTGTTACGAATGCTAGTTGTGGACTAAACAATGGTTCGATTAATATAACACCTAGTGGGGCCACATCGCCATATACTTTTGCATGGAGTAACGGTCGAACTACTCAAAATAATACAGGACTTACAGACGGCACCTACACGGTTACCGTCACAAGTGCCAACAATTGTACAGCGACATCGTCCATCACAGTCACTGCTTCTTCAGCTGTAACAATTTCATCAGCAGTTACAAATGCCAGTTGTGAACTTAACAATGGTTCTATAATTCTTACACCAAGCGGAGCGACGTCACCATATACCTTTGTCTGGAGTAATGGTCGTACAACTCAGAACAACACTGGTATTTTAGCAGGGACTTACACTGTAACTGTTACAAGTGCCAATAATTGTACAGCAACAGCCTCTATAACAGTTACTGGTTCTACAGCAGTTACTCTTTCTACAAGCTCCATCAATGCCAGTTGTAATGCTATAAACGGTTCTATAGATTTAACTGTAAGTGGATCAAGTGCACCTTATACCTTTAATTGGAGTAACACAGCTACAACTGAAGACTTAACTGGTCTTGCCGGGGGTACATACACCGTTACGGTTACAAGCTCAAACGGTTGTACCGCAACGTCAACAACAACAATTACAGCAACTCCAGGTCTTGCCACAGTGCCTAATCCTACAAATGTTACCTGTAATGGACTTTCAAATGGTATTGCAGCTGTGAATGTATCTGGAGGAACAGGTACCTACACTTACAACTGGTCAACAGGTGCCACCACTGATGCTATATCAGCCCTTGCGCCTGGCACTTACACTGTAACGGTCAGCAGTGGTACATCGGGTTCCTCTGCTGATACACTTTACCGACAAGATTTTTCGGGTGTTCATAACTGGACACTGAATGTTTCAACAGGAGTAAATGGCGCAGATAACAATTTCTGGGTAGTTAATGACAATGAGGGCGGTATTTTACCCAATGGCTGTGGTGTTGCAAGTAATGGAAATAATACGATGCATATTACCTCAGTATTCTTCCCAGCAGGTGGCGCTGCTTATGATGCGGGTGGACTTTGCGGTCTTTTGTTCTGCCCTGAAACTAATAGAAGGGCTGAATCTCCTGTATTTTCTACGGTTGGTAGATCAAATCTGACGCTGAGTTTTAATTTTATTTCTAATGGCCAAGCCCTTTTAGATAATGCCTCTGTATTTTTTAACAGTGGTTCGGGTTGGACTTCATTAGTCCCCTCTATAAAATCAGTATTATGTGCTAGTGGACAAGGACAATGGACTGCGTTTACGGTTGCATTGCCTGCATCTTGCGATAATAACCCAAATGTTCAGGTTGGATTCAATTGGACCAATAATGATGACGGTATTGGCTCAGATCCTTCCGTTGCTATTGACAATATTTTAGTCACATCTCCTGGTACCGGGTCTGTTTGTACAGGAATCCAAGCTGTTACGATTACAGAACCATCAGCTATTTCTGTCACTAACACTGTCACTAATGCTAGCTGCGCAGGCAACGATGCGGCAGTTGCAATCACAGTAACAGGTGGTACAGCACCCAACACTTTCATTTGGAGTAATGGAAGTACTACAGAGGATATCAGTGCTTTGACGGCAGGAACATATACCGTTACCATTACAGATTTTAACAACTGTACTGCAACCTCATCCAGTACTGTTTCAAGTGCTTCAACTGTTACAATTTCTTCTGCTGTTACGAATACAAGTTGCGGATTAAACAATGGAGCTATAAATCTGACACCGAGTGGGGCTACTTCGCCATATACCTTTGCATGGAGCAATGGACGAACTACTCAAAATAACACAGGACTTGCAGCCGGCACCTATAATGTTACTGTTACCAGTGCTAATAATTGTACTGCAACAGCATCCATTACAATTACGCCTTCTACAGCAGTTACAATTTCTACAGCAGTTACAAATACTGGTTGTGGACTAAGTAATGGATCGATTATTTTAACGCCAACTGGGGATGTTTCACCTTATACCTTTGCTTGGAGTAACGGCCAAACGACACAAAGCAATACAGGTCTTGCGGCAGGAACCTACAGGGTGACTGTTACAAGTGCCAATAATTGTACAGCAACCTCATCCATCACTGTAACGGCCTCATCAGCCGTATCAATTTCTACAGCTGTTACAAATGAAAGTTGTGGATTAAGCAATGGATTTATAAATCTGACGCCAAGCGGAGCGACATCACCATATACCTTTGCATGGAGTAACGGCCGAACTACACAAAACAATACAGGCCTTGCTGGCGGCACCTATGCTGTTACTGTCACAAGTGCTAATGGCTGTACTGCTACATCTTCCATCACAGTTACTGCTTCAACAGCTGTAACAATTACTTCTGCTGTAACTAGTGCCAGCTGTGGGCTCAACAATGGTTCGATCAATATAACACCAAGTGGATCGACAGCACCATATACCTTTGCCTGGAGTAATGGTCGAACTACACAAAATAACACTGGTATAACAGCCGGAACTTACAACGTTACTGTAACAAGCGCCAACAGTTGTACCGCTATTTCATCTATCACAGTAACCGGTTCAACAGCAGTTACAATTTCATCTGCTGCCACCAATACCAATTGTGGATTAGACAATGGAGCTATTAATATTACGCCAAGTGGAGATGCTTCTCCTTATACTTTTATCTGGAGTAACGGATCAACGACGGAGGACATTTCTGCGCTTGCAGCAGGAACCTATATTGTTACTGTAACCAGTGCTGGTAATTGTACAGCGACATCCTCCATTACAGTGAGTGGTTCTACTGCTGTTACTATTTCATCAGCTGTTACAAATGAAAGTTGTGGACTCAGCAATGGAGTAATAAATCTTACGCCAAGCGGATCGACATCACCTTACACTTTTGCATGGAGTAATGGCCGAACTACACAAAACAATACAGGCCTTTCTGGCGGAACTTACACAGTTACGGTAAGCAGTGCAAGTAACTGTACTGCTACTTCAACTATTACAGTGAGTGGTGCTTCGGCAGTTACAATTTCTTCAGCTGTTACAAATGAAAGTTGTGGATTAAATAATGGTTCTATCGATTTAACGCCAAGCGGATCTATTTCTCCTTACACTTTTATCTGGAGTAACGGATCAACGACGGAGGATATTTCTGCGCTCGCTGTTGGCACTTACACAGTTACTGTAACAAGTTCAAACAACTGCAGCGCGACCTCATCCATCACAGTTACGGGTACATCAGCGGTTACTATTTCATCTGCTGCCACTAATGCAACATGTGGTTTCAATAATGGCGCCATAAATTTAACAGCTAGTGGTGCGACTGCTCCCTATACTTTTGTCTGGAGCAACGGAAGTACTACAGAAGATTTGACTGCACTTGCACCCGGAACTTACACCGTTACGGTAACCGGTGCCATTAACTGTACAGCGACAGCTTCCATTACATTAACTGGTTCATCAGCTGTATCAATTTCCTCAGCTGTTACAGATATAAGTTGCGGACTAAGCAATGGAGCTATAAATCTGACACCAAGTGGTGCAACCTCTCCTTACACTTTTATCTGGAGCAATGGACGCACTACACAGGATAACACTGGTATTGCAGCCGGCACTTACACTGTCACTGTTACCAGCGCAGATAACTGTACTGCTACATCATCTATTACAGTTAGTGGATCATCAGCTGTCTCAATTTCTTCTGCTGTAACCAACGAAACTTGTGGGCTAAGCAATGGCTTAATCAATTTAACAGCAAGCGGATCGACTGCTCCTTACACTTTTATCTGGAGTAACGGTTCAACGACAGAGGATATATCTGCACTTGCCGGAGGCAGCTACACCGTTACTGTCACCAGTATTAACACTTGTACAGCGACATCATCTGTTACAGTTACGGGTTCTACTGCTGTATCGATTTCATCTGCTGTTACAAATACCACTTGTGGACTAAATAATGGTACGATAAATCTCACTCCAAGCGGATCTACATCTCCTTATACTTTTATTTGGAGTAACGGATCAACAACAGAAGACATTTCTGCACTTGCATCAGGCAGCTACACGGTTACTGTTACCAGCGCTGTAAGCTGTACAGCCACATTATCCATTGCGGTTACGGGTTCATCAGCTGTGACAATTTCTTCAGCTGTTACGAATACCACTTGTGGATTGAATAATGGTTCGATCAATTTAAATCCTAGTGGAGCGACATCACCATATACCTTTGCCTGGAGTAATGGGCAGACAAGCCAGGACAATACTGGACTTGCAGCAGGAACTTATTTAGTAACTGTTACAAGTGCCAATAGTTGTTCAGCAACAGCCTCAATCACAATATCGGGTTCTTCAGCAGTATCACTTTCTACAAGCTCATTTAATACAAATTGTAATATATCAACTGGCGCTATAGATTTAACTGTTAGTGGATCAAGTGCACCTTACAGCTTTATTTGGAGTAACGGATCAACAACAGAAGACTTATCAGGACTTACTGCAGGTTTATACACGGTCACAGTTACAAGTTCAAGCAATTGTACTGCAACTACTTCTAATCTGGTTCAATTCAATCAGCCAATCGTATCCATCACCTTCGACACCTTATACAACGGCCAGCCTGTTTCCTGCAACGGAGTCTGCGATGCGGCCTTCACGGCTATAGCCGCAGGCGGCACCCCCGGCTTCACCTTCCTCTGGAACACTGGCGCAAACACTGCGAGCTTAACAAACCAGTGCCCTGGCGTATACACCGTAACGGTAACGGATGCTGGCGGCTGCACACAGAGTACCTCGATCACAGTAACGCAACCAGCGGTATTATCAAGCTCAATAGCCAGCCAGATCAACATTTTATGCAGTGGCGACTCCACAGGAGCCTTCACGGTAGGCGCATCGGGCGGTACTCCGGGTTACACCTTTAACATTGGTAATGGCCCTGTTTCGAGTAACTTGTTCAATAATTTACCAGCAGGCAACTACTGCGTAACGGTATCAGACCTCAACTTCTGCCAGACCTTCATCTGCACTACGATAACACAACCATCAACAACCGTATCGGCTACAGCAAGCGTTACTCAACAAGTAAGCTGTAACAATGGCTGTAATGGATCTGCCACAGTAGTACCAACGGGCGGCACAGCACCATATACTTTCTTATGGTCGGCTAATAGTCAAACAACCCAAACAGCAACAGGCCTCTGCGGTGGCAGTAGCCACTCTGTAAGGGTACGCGATGCCAATGGCTGCGAGTTTACGACCACTGTAAGCCTTCCAAACCCAACAGTACTGACAGCCTCGCTGACAGGTACGACCAATGCCAACTGTAACGGTGGCACAAACGGAACAGCAACAGTCACTGCAAATGGCGGCACAGCACCTTACACCTTCTCTATAGGTACGCCACAAGCAATTGGTACTTTCACAGGCCTTGCAGCAGGCAACTATGTCGTAACAGTCACCGACAACAGAGGCTGTACCACAACAGTGCCTTTTGTAATTACAGCGCCACCTGCACTGAATATTACCAGTATCAATATCACTTCGAACTATAACGGCTCACAAATCAGCTGCGCAGGCGCCTGCGACGGAGCCGCCACAGTAGTTGCCGCAGGTGGTACAGGAACCTATACCTTCCTTTGGAGCAACGGACAAACGACCTTTACAACAACAGGCCTCTGCAATAACGGAGCCAGCGTAACGGTAACGGACCAAAACGGCTGTAGCGACTCAGGCAGCATTCTAGGCACCCTGACCGAACCATCGGCCATTAGCCTCACGCTCACAAACCAAATTAATATCGGCTGCGCAGGCGCAACCACGGGTTCATTCACCGTAACAGCAACAGGCGGAACACCAACGTACAGCTTCTTCAATGGCACAACAACACAGGCCAATGGCAGCTACTCAAACCTCGCAGCAGGTACCTACTGTGTAACAGTGACCGACCAAAACGGCTGCCGCAACAGCATCTGTACGAACCTCTCACAAAGCTCACCCGTATCGGTGACAGCAACAGTAGTATCGAACAATAACGGTAATGCCATCAGCTGCTCAAACAGCGCCGACGGCTCAGCCCTTGCCACAGCCAATGGCGGTACCGCACCTTATAGCTTTGTATGGAGCAACGGTCAGTCAACAGCACTGGCTACAGGCCTCGCCGCAGGACAATACTGCGTAACCGTAACAGATGTGAACCTCTGCGCACAAACAGCCTGCGTGACCATCTCAGGACCAGCAGTACTGAACGTATCAGCAGTAAGCGGCACCGTAAATAATGCAAGCTGCTTCGGTGTAGCCGACGGAAGCTTTACCATCCTTGCCACAGGCGGAACAGCACCATATATCTACTCGATCAATAACGGCGTAACCTTCACAAACCAGGTAACCTACAATAATCAACCCGCAGGTACCGCCACCATCATCGTAAGAGATGCCAACGGCTGTCAGGATACCAC
>JBIPOO010000113.1:0-12146 GCA_044379045.1 Saprospira sp. | reverse complement strand
TCGTTGCAGAGGTAGTAAGATGCAACTGATGCGCCGCACGCATTACGTCGAGCCACTCGGAGCCGCTGCATTTGCCGCGTGAAATGCGTCTTCTTACTCTGTCATTCAAAATCTCGGCACCGGCACCCGGCAGAGAATCTAAGCCTGCTTTTTTCAAAGCATCGAGGACTTCAGTATGGGATTTTTTCTCCAATTTGGCAATGTGCGCAATCTCGGGTGGACCAAGTGCATGCAGTTTCAAGTTCGGATAAATTTCCTTGAGTTGACTAAAGATGTCGACATAAAACTGAAGCCCCAAGTCGGGATGATGGCCGCCCTGTAAAAGCAACTGATCCCCACCAAATTCAAAAAGTTCGTCAATCTTTTTGCGGTACTCGTCAATGCTGGTAACGTAGGCCTCTTTATGGCCGGGAACCCGAAAAAAATTACAGAATTTACAATTAGCTATACAGACATTGGTAGTGTTAGAATTTCGGTCGATTATCCAGGTTACTTTGTTTCCGGGCACCTGCTGTGTTCGTAGTTTATTGCCTACGAACATCAATTCAGCAGTTGAGGCATTTTCATAAAGAAAAACACCTTCTTCAATGCTTAAAAACTCGAGATTTAGGGCTCTTTGCAATAGGTTTTCGACTAGCATGCTAATTTTTTAATATTTCTGATAATGTTAACTGCTTTGTTAAACAACGAAGTGATTGTAAAGTTAACAATATCGCTTTCTTTATAAAAATATAAAATGTCTTAATTTTTATTCAGCGTTCTGAATTCAATACTAATATAGAAGAATTATCCCAAAATAAAAAGATAAAAAGGTCGCTTTTATCCAAAAAAAAATCCTTTTTATTTATCTTTGCGCTGCAAAAACTTACTATTAATTTCTTAGGTACATTTTCAACAAAGCTATAAATTATATAATTATTTTCTTATGAAATACATTTTTACATCTGCCATGCTACTTTCTCTACTTTATAGTCTTGTCTCCTGTAATTCCGACCAGGCTCAACTTGTAAATAATGATCAGAACAAGGAAAAAACTGAGAAAAAAGTCAGTACCAATAAAAATCCGAAAGATGTACAAATGATTGCTAAACTAGAAGGTGTTTGGCAAAGCAATCACATGCCTACCGCAATGCAGTTTTTCGAGGATGGCTCTTATAGAAGATACATCCCAGGCGAACAAAATGACCCAGAATCAACCGAAGAAGAACATGACAATGGTTCCTGGAATGTAGAGGCAGGGCAGCTTTTATTAAAATCTGAAAATGGCAAAAGAGAAAGACTTGTTGTTAGCTGGATTGCCGATAATTTAATTTATCTCGGAAATATTGACGAGGAATATGACCCAAAATCCGGCTCCAAAGAGGAATTCGCGGCAGAATTTGGTTTTTCAAAAATTAGTGATTAAGCATGAGGATAAAACTTGAGGAACCCAACAGATATATTTTTCAATCATACTGCAAAATAAGGGTCAGTGATTTGAATTATGGGAATCATCTGTCAAACGACCGTTTACTCTGCTTTGCACATCAGGCAAGAGTAGAATGGCTCGAAAGTTTGGGCTTTTCCGAAATGAATTTTGGCGGTTTTGGAATCATTATGACCGATGCTGCAATTGTGTATAAATCAGAGGGGCATCTCAACAATGAATTAAAAATTGAAATAGGTATTTCAGACATAAGCCGCTCAGGTTTCGATTTGTATTATAAAATTACCAATCTCAGCAATTCAAAAGAACTTGCAATGGTCAAAACAGGAATTCTCTGTTTCGATTACAGCAGTAAAAAAGTTTGCAGCATTCCCACTGAAGCTTTATTAAAAATTGAAAACATGGCTGATAATCAGTAACTTCACATAGTAATATCTGGATTTTGATTTTTTTTAGTTTTATAAGCTGTTTTTGATTTTCACCATAAAATTATTCCAATGAATTATTTGATTAAAACTGTGCTATTTGCCATAATCATCTGTACATTCTATGGATGCCCTGTTGGTCTCGACTATCCCATTGAAGCTCCGGGAAATGAAAAAATTGATGAAAAATTAATCGGCACTTGGAAAAATAATAATCCCGACGCAGAAATCATCCGGGTGAAAATTTCTAAAAAAGACAATTTTAGTTATTCTGTTCAGGTATTGGAAAAAGGCGAGATGTACGCCCTCGAAACCGATAATTTTATAGGATGGAGTGCTAGCCTGGAAGGAAAAAAATTCCTTTTTTTCAAACCTGACAACGAGGACAAATACTATCACTATTTTATCAAAGAATTGAAAGATAATAAAATGACCAGTTGCGATCTGGCATTGCTGGATGGTGGCAAAGATGCCGTAACTTCGACCGAAGCACTCCAAAAAGAAGTAATAAGCTCTATGAAGATGGAGGAATTCTGTGCAGAAAGCGAACAGTGGACCAAAGAATAAGATGAGGTATTATTTCATTGCCGGCGAGGCATCGGGCGATTTACACGGAAGCAGGCTTGCAGCAGCAATCATGGCAGATGACCCCAATGCTGAAATTCGCGGCTGGGGTGGTGATTTAATGTCAAAAGAGGGCGTTTCTATTGTGAAGCACATCAGAGAATTAGCCATCATGGGGATTGTGCAGGTAATACAGAAACTGCCGAAAATATTCAGAAATTTCAGCTTTTGCCATAAAGATATTCTCGATTTTAAACCCGATGCAATCGTATTGATTGACTATTCGGGTTTCAACCTCAGAATTGCAAAATGGGCAAAGCAAAAAGGGTTCAGGGTTTTTTATTTTATCTCGCCACAGGTTTGGGCAACCCGCGCCGGAAGGGTCGAAAAAGTTAAAAAATATGTGGATCGTATGTTCTGCATACTGCCTTTTGAAAAAGATTTTTACGCTAAATTTGGATACAATGCAGATTATGTCGGGCATCCCCTCATCGATATTGTTGAAAATGCTAAACAGCTGCCATCTATAAGCTTTGAAAGTACAAAGCCTATCATTGCGCTTCTACCTGGCAGCCGCAAACAGGAAATCAAAGCCATTCTGAAAACGATGATCAGCATTGTTCCCGATTTTCCCGATTATCAGTTTGTAATCGCAGCGGCACCAACTGTTCCTCTTGAGCTTTATAATTCAATTATTGGCACCAATAATTCAATAATACTGGTTCAAAATCAGACCTATCCCCTACTCAATTCGGCTCATGCAGCCTTGGTTACATCTGGAACTGCGACCTTGGAGACAGCGCTGTTTAGCGTTCCGCAGGTGGTCTGTTATAAAACTGGGCCAATTTTTTATTGGATTGTCCGTCAGATTATCAAAATTCCTTTTATCTCGCTCGTTAATATTGTGATGGGTAAAAAAATTGTGGAGGAGTTGATTCAAAAGGATTTAAATAGAGAAAGACTTACAACTGAAGTCGAAAAAATATTGATTCCTGAACAAAGAACAGCGATGCTTCAAAACTATGAAGATTTAAGAAAAAGACTAGGCAATAAAGGCGCTGCAGCAAGGGTCTCCCAATTGCTGATTGATGCCATCAGCACCAAATAAAACAAGAGAGAAGAATGCCTAATCTGTCCCGATATTTTCAGCTATTTGAGTTGAAGTTTTTAAACCTATTCAGGCTTTTTAAATTATCGGGTAATTGAATTTTTCCCTTTAGGGTGATTTTTTCAATGCCACAGCATTCTTCAAACTCCGGTAAAATATTTAAACTTTCCATGTGGTGCCAACAGTCAATCTCCAGATGTTTAAGTTTTGTCAGGCCTTTCAATTCATTACCTAAGGTATTGAGCGTCATAGTGGAAAAATTTAAATGCTCAACTTCAGTAAAAACTTCAAATCCCATCGGAAATTCTTTGGTATGAAGATTCGATATTTCTATACTTTTAACTAATGAAGCAAATGAAGCATAATAGTCGGGGATCACTGTTTTTCTGAAAATATTTCTGCGAAGCTGCCCATCAATTAGCCCCGTTAGAAACTCTGCAGGTTTTACAGCAGGAAAATCACCGAATGAAAAACTGTAAACTGCCCTGCAAAACTGTTCAAAATCCTTATCACCCGAATCCCGCATGCCCCTGGCAATCTGCCAGGCAATTTCTGCATTATTAATATTTCCACTTTTAATCAGTTCGTAGAATGCTTCGAGATTCATAATTAGAATGGCAGGTCCAGTAGTATAACTTTAATTTTTGATCCCATTTTGATAAGGGTTTCCTGCATTTCCTCCACATCTTTTTCATGGTGATCGCAGGTAATTTCAATTGTTTCAAGCTCAGGAAGTTCAGCAAAATAGACGATGTCTTCCTTCCTTAAACGACTAAGGTAAGCATTTTTCAATTTTTTCAAACCTAATAACTCTTTGCCAATTTCCCAGTCTATACTATCATTATTGTGAATATGCAGATAGGTTAAATGCTCAAGCCTAAATACCTTATTATGTATAAATTTTTTAAAACTATCGGCTCCATAAAAATTAAGGTAGAGCTGTTCAAGGGTTGACGGAAGCTCGTCATCTTCAACTATTCTTTTTACAGTTGATAATTCCCGGACTCTGGAATAGCGCGATTCCTGAAGATTAAGCGTGAGACTTTTCAAGGGAAGATCTTTTAACAAAATCCCCTCGAAGTTTGACCTCAATTTTAGGGTTTCAAGAGTAGCTATATTTTTTATTTCCTGTGGCAAAAAGATATAATCGCTTTGTGAATAAAGATTTAATTCCTTAATACTTTTAGACTCTGCTATCAGGGGGCTGATTTTGAGGTCATTTTCTGCAGCTGCAGTATAACGCTCCAATGCAAGCATTCCTGCAACTTCTTCACCAACTGTGGTATCGCTCCTCACATAAACACTCAGTTCTTTTGTTTTATTAAAAATCCCAAAACCCTCCGGAAGTTTTTCCCCTCCATAGTAGTCTATGCTCAGTCTGTTTACAAGCTCGGAAAGGGTATACCATTCGGTCGGGAATGATTTTTTTCTGAACTTAGAAATTTCTAATTGGCCCCTGGAAAGTGCGTGTAAAAACTCTACTTTGATATTCTCATAATAATCTGCATTTGAATATTTAATACCAAGATCAAGCGCAATTTTAAAATCTACAAAAAACCTGTCTTCCCGAGCCAAAGCTTTTGCAATTTCTAAAGCAATCATGCAATTTTCAGGTTGTCCGCTTTTTATCAAGCTGTAAAATGAGTCTTTATCCACTGTTGTCTGGTTTTATTTTTTAATTCCACAGGCCCCATCGCAACTTGGGCAAAAGTTTCCAAATTCATTAGGCTTAATACTCATACCATTTTTTCGTGCAGCCTCAAGTTTCGACATCAACATCGTTTTTTCCCTTGCATTGAGGTTGAGTTTCACAAGATGTTGCTCAACATAAGTATTTAAAATTTTAGATAAAGCAATTTGCTTCTCTTCGACTTTGCCTAGTACAAGTGCGTCGAGCAGTTTCTGATCGGCAGTAGTTTTACGCTCCTGATAATTAGCGATATACTCTTCGAAGGCAGCTCTCACTGGAGTACATATCTGACATTTGGTCACAAAAAAAACTTTGGGATTCTCGGCTACCCAGCGAGCATGATTCAAAGGAAAAGCCTCGGCTTTCAAACCGTTCAGTATAGCCTCTTTCAAAAATTCACTCAATACTATTTCTCTCGATGCCTCCTTTCTTTTCCCCATTACGGTGAGGGCAATTTTTGTGTCTAGGAGAACCGTATCTTTTTTGGAACTGCTGCGCAGCAAAAGGCTAAGCGATGGGCTTTTAGCTGTTGCATAATATTTCTTGGGCAGCGCATAGCGGTAGAAAAAGTTAACAGGAGTTGTTGTTACAAAGCGCTCAATCATACATGAAAATATTCCCTTGGGCGCTATTTTTGACTTGTTATAACGTTTTAGACAGACAGTATCAGAAGCTCCTTCAAATATGGCAAGCTCAGTGCCGAAGCCACTTTGCTTTCGTGGAAAAGTAAAAAACCCCGGAGCCTTTTCAGCAAAGTACAGTAGCGGACTGGCATCGAAATTAGGGTCCATTTTCTTGATATCTTTTTCGAACTGTGCTTTTCCCGCTACACCTGTGCCTGTCCAGGCAGAAATAAAAACAGCATCAATTCGTTCAAACTGATTCCAAAAATCTTCCGGAACATTCAGACTGATAAAATTTGAATGTGATCTTTTATTTTTCTGATTCAGCGGAATTTCTTTGTCCAAAAGAATCGTGCTTAGTGTGGTAGTAGCATCGGACTGCGCCAAACAAAGAGAGGCAAAAAAAATACTGCAGGTTATGAAAATAGATTTCATGATTTAATAATCCTTAATTTTTAATCTAAATAGTTTTAATGCTTAACTTTCGCAAGATACCAACAAAAAGACATATTTAAAACTACAAATTGCAATGCGAACTATTAATTTTGTCTTATGCATACTAATCTTGCTCAATAGCTGCACAGTCCAAAAATCAACAAACGCTAAAATGTTTATAAATATTGATACTCAGGGGCACCGTGGCTGCCGAGGCCTCCTGCCCGAAAATTCAATTCCTGCTTTTATAAATGCACTTGAACTGGGTGTAACAACACTTGAACTGGATTTGGCAGTTACAAAGGATAAGGTTGTAGTTATCTCTCACGAACCCTGGCTCTCGCATGAATTTTGCAGCGACCTCGATGGCAAAAGAATTGAAGCATCGAAGGAAAAGGAATTCAATATTTATGGAATGAGCCATGAAGCATTGAAAAAATATGATTGCGGCTCCCTGCCTCATCCGCGTTTCCCAAATCAGCAACTGATGCGGGTTTACAAGCCTTCTCTTGCCGAAATGATCGATTCGGTAAAATCATATTGCAAAAACAATAATAAGCCGCTCCCCCATTTCAATATTGAAATTAAGCGGGAGCCGGAATATGACGGCGTTTATTGCCCTCCGGTAAGCGAATTTTGCGAATTGGTTTTGAAAGTAATCAGAGAAAAACAAATTGAACAGCACTGCAATCTTCAGTCCTTCGATTGGGAAACACTCCGAATATGCCGAAGACTTGCCCCAAATATTCCACTCGCTATGTTGGTTGAAAACAATTTGAGTCCCGAAGAAAACCTAAAAAAATTGGGTTTTACCCCCGAAATTTATAGCCCTTATTTTAAACTGATTGATGCGCATTTACTGGAATGGTGCAGGAATAACAAGCTAAAACTCATTCCCTGGACAGTTAACGAACCAAATGACATTAAGAAAGTGTTGGAAATGGGCGTGGATGGGATAATTTCTGATTATCCCGACAGGATATTAAAAAAGTAGCTGATAAAATATTAATTGTCCTGAGTGGCAATTTTATTAACAAATTCTATTGAAACACCTGTTACTTCAGCAATCTCCAAGTGTGAGAGCACTGCTTTTTTAAGGAGGGCCTTTATTATTTCAATTTTTCCTTCGATTTTACCTTCAATTTTACCTTCAATTTTTCCTTCGATTTTTCCCTGTTTTTTACCACGCTTGTAGTAAGCGTCTTTTTGGTAGTTAATATACATTGTTGGCAATTTTATTAACAAATTCTATTGAAACACCAGTTACTTCAGCAATCTCCAAGTGTGAGAGCACTGCTTTTTTAAGGAGGGCCTTTATTATTTCAATTTTTCCTTCGATTTTTCCTTCGATTTTGCCCTGTTTTTTGCCACGCTTGTAGTAAGCGTCTTCTTGGTAGTTAATATGTAATGCCATTATTTTTTCAATTAGTATATCAACAATTGGTTGCAAGTTACGTAATTTGGATAGAATACTCAAATGTTTAACATTCTTTTGTTTTTGTAAAGTTCCAAGATTACTATTGTTTATTTTATTTAAAATTCTTTCAATGATTGACTCAGATTGCTGATCTTCAAAGTCGGCTAAAATTGCCATTAATACCTCCTCAGGACTTTCAGAGTCTATAAATTTTCTATATGAAATTTCCTGAAAACTCAACAAACCATAACTGAATTGAATGTTAGGTAAATTTATACTGTTTTTCATTCCCGACCTTCCTTTTCCTATAAAAAAGACTTGCTGTAAAACCTGTAACTTGTATTTGCGATAGAGGATGGCTTTGTATTCCAACATTCTTGCGGGCATTTCAGTATCATCGGCTGTTTGAAATTCTATGTGGAGTATAAAATCTTTGCTGCTGTCATTATGCTTTACTTTTTTCAATAAATCTGGAAATCTTTCAATAGTTGTCTGTAAATCATCCGGAATCTCTTCCATCAGGTCAGACTCTATATTCAATAGCTTTTTTGCCAAAGGAAGAAAAACAGCTTCCAAATTTTCTTTAATTACCTTGTCGTATTCGTTTGTCATGGGGTATATGGGTTAACGAATGCAAAGATAAGGGCAAAACACACTTTTGTCAAGAGTAAAAACAAATTTTTTGAAACAAAGTAATTTATATTTTAAATTCACCACAAAAAAAGCGGAAGATCTCTCCTCCGCTTGTATTATATTAACTAGCTGATAATCTCTACTTTGGTAGCCAACTCAGATAATAATCTGGCATTTCTATCGCTGCAGTGTGTTCTGTCATGAAGAGTGGACGGAAAGTATCGATCATTACGGCAAGTTCTGGTGTTTCTTTGGCTCCGATTGATTTTTCGACTGTACCAGGCTGAGGACCATGCGGAATACCCGCCGGATGTTGCGTTATCATACCTTTTTCGACATGGGCGCGACTCATAAATTCACCATCGACATAGTACAAAACCTCATCGCTATCGATGTTGCTATGGTGGTATGGCGCAGGAATAGAAAGCGGATGATAATCGTACAAACGAGGCACAAAAGAACATACCACCAAGGCCGATGTTTCAAAAGTCTGGTGAATGGGCGGCGGCATGTGAATGCGACCGGTAATCGGCTCAAAATCGTGAATGGAAAAGGCAAAGGGATAACAGTAGCCATCCCAGCCTATCACATCGAATGGATGATTGAGGTAGGTGTATGGATACATAATATCCTGCTTCTTAATATAAAACAGAAAATTTCCTTGCTCGTTATGCGTTTCTAAATGCTCGGGCTTACGGATATCGCGCTCGCAATAGGGCGAATGCTCGAGCAACTGTCCATGGTGATTCCTGTAGCGCTTGGGCGTACGTATTGGCGCATAAGATTCGAGAATCAAAAGGCGATTTTGCTCCGTATCGAAATGTAACTGATAGGTCGTACCTCTTGGAACTACAAGGTAATCGCCGTAACCAAATTTGATATTTCCATACATGGTTTTCAAAACACCACTTCCCTCGTGAATGAAAATCATTTCATCTGAATCGGCATTTTTGAAAAAATAATCGGTCATTGACTTTCTGGGTGCCGCCAAAATTATTTTACAGTCATGATTTACCAAAACAGGTTTTCTGCTTTTCAGATAATCATCCTCGGGCGCAATCTGAAAACCTTTCAGGCAACGAGGTTTCAGCTGATTGTCAGTGATCATCTTAGGCGCTACCGAAAATGGTTCACCATACTGACGAATCATTGTAGGTGGATTCAGATGATAAAGAAGCGAATAAACATCGGAGAATCCTTCGGTTGAAAAAAGCTCCTCAGCATAAAGGCTACCATCGGGTTTTCTGAACTGAGTATGACGTTTATGGGGTATTTGTCCCAGACTGTGATAATGCATAAGTTCGCTGTTTGTAGTGGGTGTTCAATTTTGCGCTAAATATAGGGAGAATTTATAAAATACAGCCAATTGCAGAAACTGAAAAACTGTTTTTTATCCGCAAAATTAAAATCTAAATCGATTCCCCAATAATCCAGCCCCCTGTCCAGGCTGCCTGAAAATTGAAACCGCCCGTAAGCGCATCAATATCCAAAATCTCACCCGCAAGATAAAGACCAGGAACAATCTTCGATTCGAAACGGGTAAAATTTACCTCGTCTAAATCCACTCCGCCGGCGCTCACAAATTCCTCCTTGAAAGTACTTTTTCCCTTCACCTGCCATTCTGAGAAACAGAGCTGTTGCAAAAATGCATTCATTTGATTTTTATTCAGATTGGCCCAAATTTCTGTGGGACCTATATTGGCAGCCTCGCAGAATCGTTGCCAAAGTCGCGATGGAATATCGAAAGTTGGGTTTGTACTTACCTGTTTTTTTGCCCAGTCAATTTTTATTTCAAGCAGTTCTTCTTTAATGTGTTCGGGATTTCGAGACAGCCAATTGATTCTGATTTTAAAAGCATAGTCCACTTCGTGCATCCAACGTGCGCCCCATGATGAGAGTTTCAGAATGCCAGGCCCGCTCATCCCCCAATGCGTAATCAGCAAGGGCCCTTCCGTTTTAAGATTTTTTTGCCCAATAACTTCTACCACTGCATTTGGCACCGATAAACCTGCCAATTCGGCAATTCTACTATCTTTTAAGTTAAAGGTAAAAAGCGAGGGGACAGGCTCCACAATTTTGTGACCCAAATTTTCGAGCATAGCCCAAACCGCAGGACTGCTACCTGCAGCAATCACCAGGGCATCGCAGTGGAATAGCTCCCCTGCTTTGATTTCAAAACTACCATTTTCCAATTTTGTAATCTGATCAACTCTTTTCTGCGTTAGAATTTTCACTCCTGCATTTCGAGCCGAATCGAGCAGACAACGGGCGATAGATTCTGAGTTATCAGAAACGGGGAAAACGCGTCCATCTTCTTCAACTTTCAACTGAACGCCTCTCTTTTCGAACCAATCCATGGTATCGCCACAAGCAAATTTATGAAATGGCCCAAGCAAGGCTTTACTTCCACGCGGGTAAAACTTAACGAGTTCTTTAGGTGTCCAACAGGCATGGGTTACATTGCAGCGCCCGCCTCCAGATACTCTGACTTTCTGCAGCACTTCTTTGCCCCGCTCCAAAATCATTACCGATGACTTTGGATATCTTTCGGCCAATCTGATTGCAGCAAAAAAACCTGCTGCCCCTCCTCCTATTATTATGATTCTTTTCATTCAGGTAATATGATTGCAGCAGATAGATTTAAAGGGCTAAACTTATTTGTAAATTTTCTGACTATTGAGCCACTGACGGTAAAGTCTTGCATTATTACCATGTTCGGCGCCATTTCGGGCAAAGGCATGTTGCGCAGGCTGACCCGGTTCGGGGACTTTGGCACAGAAAAACATATAATCGTGCACTTCGGCATCGAGTACCGCATCTATTGCCGAAACCGAAGCCATACGAATTGGCCCCGGAGGCAAACCTGCGTTCTGATAGGTGTTATATGGCGAATTTATTTTTAGCAAATCGTTGGTTACACGACGCACTGTAAAATCTCCTCCGGCAAAAACAACCGTAGGATCAGCTTCGAGTTTCCAACCCTTGGTTTTAAGACGGTTTAGATAAACACCTGCAACTCTTTTCTTCTCGGGTACATAAGTGGTTTCGGCATCCACTATCGAAGCTAAAGTGTAAACCTCGGCCGGACTTAAATTTATCTTTTTGGCCTTTTCCAATCGGGTCGAATCCCAAAACTTTTTATGTTCGGCCTGCATTTTTTTTACGAAGGAGGCAGCATCTGTATCCCAATACATTTGATAGCTATTAGGAATAAACAAAGTCATAGCGCTTTCGGGCTTTAGTCCATTGACATCCAAAAAATCGGTAGCAGTCATAGCTGCAATGAGCGAGAGCGAATCGGCCTCGATGTAGCGACTGATATGAGCGGCCAATTGAGGAAGCAATCTAAAATTATTAAAAGTCAGTTTTACCGGAACTTGTTTAGCTCTTAAAATGGCCACCAAGGCATGGTAACTAGTTACTTTTTGGGGAATTCGGTATTGACCGGATTTTCCTTTATATTTCATAATGGAACAAACCCATTTAAAGGTGGATTTGTCTTTGACTATTCCATTTTGGATAAGCAAATCTGTGATTTGTTCAAGATTTGATCCGGATTTAATTTGTACTACAACATCCTTATCTCTGCCTGGCAATTGATTACCGTAAAAAATGTTATAATAATAGGCCGCAACAATTATACCTATTATTATCATTAAGGAAAAACCGATAAAGAACATTTTTAAAAGAAATGACTTTTTCTGTTTTTTTTCAAAATTTGGTTCCTGAACAATTTCAGTTTTTTCAGCTGAATTTTCAGAAAGCTGCTCAGACATAGTGAAAGGTTTTTAGATATTTTCCAATCGCAAAAATTTTAATACTGCT
>JBIPOO010000363.1:0-3378 GCA_044379045.1 Saprospira sp. | reverse complement strand
GGCAATCCATTTCAAACCAATTGAGGGGATGCGTATTGGTGCATCATATTATTTTAACCATATGGATCAAAATGGTTATGGCTCGCACAGCGGGCACACAATGCCTACTGTATCTAATTACAGAGGGCCTATGGACTTTCATTTAAATAGTCTTTCTATAGCTTATTTTGGTGATAAATTTGAATTGCTAAGTGAAAGCAGTCGCAACTTTACTAAAACTGACACATTAGGATTGTCAAGTAATTATAGTACTTTTTTCTATTTTGGGTATAAAATCAAAGAAAAACATGTACCCATGGTAATGGTTGATTATATTACCATTTCAAAAAATGATTTGCATAGCACTCCAATGGAAATGTTGAAATTGGGTTTGGGTTACCGTCATGAATTCAGTCACTTGTTGAATGTAAAAGGAATGTTGGAATATTATTTTAAGCATCAACATCCAAATGGTGTTGGGCCTAAAACAAATTATTTTGCCATTGAAATGCAATTAGCCTACGGGTTTTAAACATAAAAATATGCAGTTTTTTTATACCATTTTTTTATCATTCTTTTTAACTACCTACCTTTCGGCGCAGGCAGAGGAGAGATTGATAATTATTGGGAATAAAACAGGTTTGACAGAACTCACCCTCAAAGATGCCCGAGATATTTTCAAGGGTAAAATGGCATTCTGGAAAAATAAGGAAGAGGTAATAGTTGTGTTGCCATCACCAAAATCTAATGATGCAGAATTCGTTGCAAAAGATATTTTCCAAACTTCTGTAACAGGAATGCAAAAACATTGGCTTGCACTTGTTTTTCAAGGTAGGGCCAATCCTCCGGTTTTTGTGCAAAGTACAAGAGAGGCTATAGACTATGTTAATAAAAATCCAGGTGCAATTGCAGCTTTACATTGCAAAATATCAGAAGTGCCCGCATCTATCATTATAAATTTAAAATAAAAATTGGCAAAGTCAGCAAATAGAAAATCAATTCCTTTTTTTATTCTCAGTGGCATTTCATTGAGAATATGGCTGCCTTTTGCAATTAGTATCACCGTTTTTATTCTTGCTGCCGGTTTTTATTATCCCAAAAAGCAAGAGCAGATTTTTATTGAAAATTATACCTCAAAAATAAAAGAACTTTCAAAGACTGTAGCCCTGGGGGTAGAGTTGACATTGAGTTCTGATAATTTTGAAGGCTTGAAAAAGACCATTGATTTAGCAAAATCATCTTCAGAATTCGAATTCATAGCAATTATTGAAACTCAGGAAGATGGCACTGAGCGTGTTTTTCAAGTCAATCCCGATAGTTTTGAAAATAAAAATATCCTAAAAAAAGATAAGAACGCATACATATATGAAAAATGTGATATTAAATCTGAACTATTAAATGGCTATGTTTTGATAGCCTTTTCCAAAGCATATATAAAGGATAAAATTTTTAAACTAAATTATCCTGTCTATCAGTTTTTGGTAATTGTACTAATATTGTCACTGATAGCATTTTTATTCTTTGCTAATACTATTTCAAGGCCAATCAGAAAACTAACCAGTGTAGCTAATCAGCTCGAGCGACAGAATTACATGGTGGACATAGAAGAAAGCAATGGAAATAATGAACTAAGTAATTTGAACAATGCACTGTTCTCTCTTAAAAATGCGCTGATTACTGCGAAAGCTAGAAATGATCAGTTTAACAAACAGCTCGAAGCTGAAATAGAAATAAGGACAAAAGATCTGAAAGAAACAACCGAAAAACTTATAAAAGCACAGACAGTTTCCAGTTTCGGTAATTTTGAATTTGATGTACGAAGTAAGAAATGGACTTTTTCGACAGTAATATATCAGATCCTATCGCTTAATGAGTCTGGCGACTCCATAGACAATTGGCTGAATACACTTTGCACAGAAGATAAAAAAGACATTGTGAAGAGTTTTGATGAAGCTATCATCAAGCGACAAAGTTTTCAAAAGGATTTTAAACTTAATTTTACCGATGCTTCAAAACCCGAAAAGTGGGTCTCCGTTTTTGCTGAGCCTACTTACGATGAATTAGGTAACATATTGTCAGTAAACGGCTCTTTTCAGGATATTACAGAGCGTAAATTAATTGAAAATGAAGTAAATAAACTCTCACTTGTAGCAAAAAAAACTTCGAACTGTGTAATTATTACTGATAAATATAGAAAAATAACCTGGGTAAATGACAGTTTATTGAAACTGACCGGATACAGTATGGAGGAGCTGATTGGCATTTCACCAAAGATTTTTCAATTTCCAAAAACCAATCCCGATACTTTAGAACACATGAAGTATTGTTTAGATAATCAACTGGAAGTCAAAGTTGAAATTTTAAACGTGGACAAATACGGTAATGAGTATTGGTTAGATATGAATATCGTTCCGCTTTTCGATCAGAATAACGAACTGATAGGATACATGGCTGTCGAAATTGATATTACTGAAAGGAAAAAAACAGAAGAAGAGCTCAAAAGAAGGGAAAAAATGTTATTGGCCATCTCCTCTGCCAGCAATATCCTCTTAAATAGTCTCGACACACTGGATTCAATTTCAAAGACCTTGAATATTATGGGTAAAGCTGTTGGAGCAGACCGTACTTATCTTTTTACAAATGTTGATGATCCTGAACTTGGTATTTTAGCCTCCCAACGATTTGAATGGAATTCGGGTAGTGCAGCGCCACAAATTGATAATCCTGAAATGCAGAATTTTCAGCTTAACGCATATGAAGATTTTTTAAATTTCGTAAATGCAAAGCTGCCATTTTTTAAACAGACTAAGTCCCTTAAGGATGGAAGTCCACTAAAAGAAGTATTGGAATCACAAGATATTTTATCAATTCTTATGATACCGATATATAAAAATGACTTCTTTTGGGGATACGTTGGTTTCGATGACTGTACCAACGAAAGAATATGGTCAGAAGCTGAAATTTCTATCCTAAGTACCTTTGCCAATGCCGTAGAAAATGCACTTGATAGGGAACAAAAAACCGAAACAATTAAAAGTATGGCTTTGTTTCCCGAGCTTAATCCAAGTCCAGTCATAAGGATTGATTTAGCTGGAAATATAATACTTGAAAACGATGCGGCCGAAGAAATTCACTGGCTCTCCTACGAAGATCAATTGATTTCAAAGGAAGCATTTCTGATGGTAGTTACCAAAATACTTTCTCGCGAGCGGAATAAGGTTCAGTTGGAACTTATTTTCGATGATAATATTTATTTCTCTGTCGATTGTCTACTCATTGAAGACTCAAATGAGATAAATCTCTATTTCAACAACATTACAAAGTTGAAAGAAAATGAGCAGCAGCTTAGAGTAGAAAAAATAAGGGCAGAGGCCTCAGATAAGGCAAAAGAGGAATTTA
>JBIPOO010000112.1:0-12181 GCA_044379045.1 Saprospira sp. | reverse complement strand
TACATTGACCGTAAGAAAAAATTCCCTGTTACTACTTTACTTAGAGCAATTGGTTATGATTCTGACCGCGATATTCTGAATCTATTCGGTTTGGCTGATGAGGTTGAGGTAAGCAGAGAGAATCTTGAAAATAATCTTGGAAGAAAGCTAGCAGCTCGTGTTTTACGTAGCTGGGTTGAGGATTTTGTAGATGAGGATACAGGTGAAGTCGTTTCTATCGAAAGAAATGAGGTTATTCTCGAACGCGATGTAATTCTCGATGAAGATAACATCGAAGATATCATTTCAACCGGAGTAGATAAAATTATTCTGCAAAGAGAAGATATTGAAGATGATTATTCAATTATTTACAATACTTTACAAAAAGACACCTCAAACTCAGAAATTGAGGCTGTGCAACATATCTATCGTCAATTAAGAGGTTCCGATCCACCGGACGATGAAACGGCTCGTGGAATTATCGAAAAACTCTTCTTTTCTGATAAACGTTACAGTTTAGGTGATGTTGGTCGCTACAAGATCAATCGTAAGCTTGAACTTGATACCCCTATGGAAACAATTGTTCTTACAAAAGAGGACATTATCCATATTGTAAAGTATCTTGTGAAGCTTATTAACCAAAAAGCAGAAATTGACGATATTGACCATTTAAGTAATCGTAGGGTTAGAACTGTAGGAGAACAACTTTATGCTCAGTTTGGCGTAGGTTTGGCACGTATGGCCAGAACTATCCGTGAGCGTATGAATGTTCGTGATAATGAAGTGTTTACTCCTGTTGATCTCATCAATGCGAGAACATTATCCTCAGTTATCAATTCCTTCTTTGGAACCAGCCAACTCTCTCAGTTTTTGGATCAAACCAATCCACTTTCAGAAATTACACACAAAAGACGTATTTCTGCACTTGGCCCCGGAGGTCTTTCACGTGAGCGTGCAGGATTTGAAGTTCGTGACGTTCACTATTCACACTATGGACGTCTCTGTACGATTGAAACTCCTGAGGGTCCAAATATTGGTCTTATCTCTACGCTGTGTGTACATGCTAAAGTCAACAAAATGGGATTCATCGAAACTCCATACCGTAAAATTATGGATGGGGAGCGAGTCAATTTTAGTGATGATCCTACTTATCTTACAGCAGAAGAGGAAGACTTTGGTATCATAGCTCAGGCCAATACGCCGATTGATGAGAAAGGTTTCTTCGATACAGACAGAATTAAATGTCGTGATAATGGTGAGTTTCCTGTTTTGTCACCGGAAGAGGTTGACTATATCGATGTTGCTCCCAACCAAATCGTTGGTGTTTCAGCTTCTTTGATTCCTTTCTTATCTCATGATGACGCTAACCGTGCCCTTATGGGTTCTAACATGCAACGTCAAGCAGTTCCACTTTTAAAACCTTCTTCTCCAATTGTGGGAACTGGTTTGGAAGCTAAGGTGGCTGAAGATTCACGAATGCTTATCAATGCAGAAGGGGACGGTGTTGTTGATTATGTAGATGCAAAGAAGATCGTAATTCGTTACGACCGTACCGATGATGAAAAGATGGTGTCCTTTGATCAGGATTTAACTACTTATGAACTCATTAAGTTCCGTCGTACCAATCAGAATACTTGTATCAACCTTAAACCAATTGTTAGCAAAGATCAACGTGTTAAAAAAGGTCAAATTCTTTGCGAGGGTTATGCTACCGATAATGGTGAACTTGCACTTGGTCAAAACCTCAAAGTTGCATTCATGCCATGGAAAGGTTATAATTTTGAGGATGCGATTGTTCTTTCTCAACGTGTAGTACGTGAGGATATCTTTACCTCTGTGCACATAGAGGAGTTTGAACTGGACGTTCGTGACACTAAACTTGGTGAAGAAGAGTTTACCAACGATATTCCAAATGTCAGTGAAGAAGCTACAAAAGACCTTGATGAGTACGGTGTAATTCGCATTGGTGCATGGGTTCGTGATGGGGATATACTTATTGGTAAAATTACTCCTAAAGGGGAATCAGATCCAACACCAGAAGAAAAACTTCTTCGTGCTATCTTTGGTGACAAAGCTGGTGATGTGAAAGATGCATCACTTAAAGTTCCACCATCTACACGTGGAGTGATTGTTGATACTCGTCTTTTCCGTAGAGCCAAAAAGGACAAAGTCCAGAAAGCTAAGGATAAGAAGATGTTAGAGAAATTGGATAAAACCCATGAAACTGACGTTGAAGTTTTAACCACTAAATTAATTGAAAAACTTTTTGTTGTTCTCGAAGGAAAATCTTCTCAAGGTGTTAAGAGCATCTACAATGAATTGGTTATTCCTAAGGGTTCAAAATTCACTCAAAAGCTGCTGAAGGACCTCGATTACAACAATATCGACTATTTTGGTTGGACTGATGATGAAAGACTCAATGGATTGATTCGTAGGTTATTGCATAATTATACCATCAAAGTTAACGAAGCCATCAGTGTTTACAAACGTGAGAAGTTTGCAATCACTATTGGTGATGAACTTCCTGCAGGTGTATTAAAACTCGCTAAGGTTTACCTTGCTCAGAAACGTAAGCTTCAGGTAGGTGATAAATTAGCAGGTCGTCACGGTAATAAAGGTATTGTTGCAAGAATTGTACGAGACGAGGATATGCCTTATTTGCCGGATGGAACACCTATGGACATTGTGCTTAATCCGCTTGGTGTGCCTTCACGTATGAACCTGGGTCAAATTTTTGAGACTGTATTAGGTTGGGCAGGTGAGAAGTTGGGAATGAAATTTGCTACGCCTGTATTCGACGAAGCCAAACTTGAAGATGTAAACGATTATGTCGAAAGAGCCGGTTTGCCAAGTTATGGTGAAACCCACCTTTACGATGGTGAAACTGGTGACCGTTTCCATCAAAAAGCCACAGTGGGTGTTATCTACATGATCAAACTTTCTCACATGGTTGATGATAAAATGCATGCCCGTTCAATTGGACCATATTCACTCATTACACAACAACCATTGGGTGGTAAAGCACAATTTGGTGGTCAGCGTTTTGGAGAGATGGAAGTATGGGCACTTGAAGCATATGGAGCCTCACACATACTTCAGGAACTACTCACTATCAAATCGGATGATATCGTTGGCCGTGCAAAAGCTTATGAATCAATCGTGAAAGGTGATAATATGCCTCCTGCTGGAATACCCGAATCATTTAATGTATTGGTACATGAATTGAGAGGTTTGGCTTTAGATGTCAAATTTGATTAATATTCATTTTACCGCTCAACATAATTGTTGAAAAACCTTTCGGACCAAAAAATCCGAAAGGTTTATAAGCTTAAATAATCTTGTTGATTTAATAATCATAGCTTTATATGTCGTTTAAAAAGAGCAATACTAACAAGATCAAGAACAACTTCAACACAATTACACTAAGTCTTGCATCTCCAGATTCAATACTTGGTCGTTCTTTTGGAGAGGTTCTTAAACCGGAAACCATCAACTACCGTTCGTACAAACCCGAACGTGATGGTTTATTCTGCGAGCGTATTTTTGGTCCAGTAAAAGACTACGAATGCTTTTGCGGTAAATATAAACGTATTCGTTACAAAGGTATCGTCTGCGACCGTTGCGGTGTTGAAGTCACCGAGAAAAAAGTACGTAGAGAGCGTATGGGGCACATTAAACTAGTGGTCCCTATTGTGCATATCTGGTATTTTAAATCTTTACCTAACAAAATTGGATACCTTCTTGGATTTTCATCCAAAAAGCTTGAATCCATTGTTTATTATGAGCGTTACGTTGTAATTCAGCCCGGTACAATCTCTGAAAAAGGAATCAACGGTAGCATGGAGAGAGATCTTCTGACTGAAGAAGAGTATCTCGATATTATCGATATGCTGCCTAAGGAGAACCAAATGCTGCCGGATGAGGATCCAAATAAATTTGTTGCCAAAATGGGAGCAGAGGCTGTCCGCGATTTGCTACAAAGAGTTGATCTGGAAAAATTGTCTTATGATTTACGTCACAAAGCCGCTCACGAAAATTCTCAACAGAGAAAACTTGAAGCTTTGAAGCGTTTGCGTGTTGTGGAAGCCTTCCGCGAAGGTCAAAACAATATGGAAAACAGACCAGAGTGGATGGTGGTTGATTATTTACCTGTAATACCACCGGAACTCAGACCACTTGTTCCTCTTGACGGTGGCCGTTTTGCCAGTTCCGACCTCAACGACCTTTACCGTCGTGTTATTATCAGAAATAATCGTCTGAAAAGACTTTTGGAAATCAAAGCGCCTGAAGTTATTCTTAGAAATGAGAAACGTATGCTTCAGGAGGCTGTTGACTCATTATTCGATAACTCACGCAAGTCTAATGCTGTTAAAGCTGAAGGTGGACGTGCATTGAAATCATTGAGTGATGTACTAAAAGGTAAGCAAGGCCGTTTCCGTCAAAACCTTCTAGGTAAACGTGTCGACTATTCCGGTCGTTCGGTTATCGTTGTTGGTCCTACACTCAAATTACATGAATGCGGTATACCCAAAAATATGGCAGCTGAGCTTTTCAAGCCCTTTGTCATTCGTAAACTTATTGAGAGGGGTATCGTTAAAACTGTTAAATCAGCCAAAAAATTGGTTGACAGAAAAGACCCGATTATTTGGGATATCTTAGAGAATGTACTGAAGGGACATCCTGTGATGCTGAATCGCGCTCCTACACTTCACCGACTTTCTATTCAGGCCTTCCAGCCAAAATTGATCGAAGGTAAAGCAATTCAATTGCACCCGCTTGTTTGTACCGCGTTTAACGCTGACTTTGACGGTGACCAGATGGCTGTTCACGTACCATTGAGTAACCAGGCTATCCTGGAGGCTCAGATTCTGATGCTGTCATCACATAATATGCTCAACCCTCAGAATGGTACGCCGATTACCCTACCTTCACAGGATATGGTATTGGGTCTCTATTACATTACAAAAGGAAAGAGAACAATAGGTGATGTTGTTGTAAAAGGTGAGGGTCGGAAGTTTTACTCTGCAGAAGAGGCAATCATCGCACACAACGAAGGTCAGGTTGAATTACATGCCTATGTAACTGTTAGAGTACCACATCCAAATGGTGATGGCACATACAGTACAAGACGTATAGAGACTACTGTCGGTAGAATTATCTTCAATCAGGTAGTTCCTAAGTCACTTCCTTATATCGATGAATTACTTTCTAAAAAGAACCTCAAAACCGTTATAGCCTATATCCTAAAAGAAACGAATTTCCCTACAGCCGCCAAGTTTTTGGATGACATTAAGGATCTTGGTTTCTTCTGGGCATATCGTGGTGGTTTATCTTTTAACCTTAGTGATTTGCTCAATCCTTCAAACCGTGATGAAGTTTTGGTTGAAGCTCATAGCACTGTAGATGAGATCTGGGATAACTATAACATGGGTCTTATCACCAATAATGAGCGCTATAACCAGATTATTGACGAATGGACTCAAGCCGACAATAAGATTACCTCAGCACTTATGAAAGAATTATCGACACATAAACAGGGTTTCAACTCTGTATACATGATGCTTGATTCAGGTGCGCGTGGTTCTAAACAACAGATTAAGCAGCTTTGCGGTCTTCGTGGTCTTATGGCAAAACCTCGTAAATCAGGTGATACCGGTGGGGCGATCATTGAAAACCCAATCCTTTCAAATTTTGTAGCCGGTCTTTCGGTTTTGGAATACTTTATATCTACGCACGGTGCTCGTAAGGGTCTTGCCGATACAGCTTTAAAAACAGCGGATGCAGGTTACCTTACCCGTCGTCTTGTTGATGTTGCTCAGGATGTTGTTATCAATATTCATGATTGTAACTCACTTCGTGGTATCATTGTTACAGCACTTATCGAAAATGATAAAATTGTACAACCACTTTCAGAGCGTATCGAGGGTCGTTATCCTTTGCACGACATTTTCCATCCTGAGACTGATGAACTGATTGTTTCTGCTGAAGATGTAATTACTCCAGAACTGGCCCTCCAAATTGAGCAGGCCGATGTTGAAGAGGTTGAAGTGCGTTCTGTACTTACCTGCGAAGCACGTCAGGGCATTTGTTCTATGTGCTATGGTAAAAATCCTGCTACCGGTCGTATGACTGAAATGGGTGATGCTGTTGGTATTATCGCTGCTCAATCTATTGGTGAACCAGGTACTCAGTTAACACTCCGTACTTTCCACGTAGGTGGTGTGGCTTCATATACAGCTGAGGAGTCTGAATTGAAATCGAAGTTTGATGGTAAAATCGAATTCGACAGTGTGAAAACTGTTAGCTTTTACGATAAGGACAAGAATAAACAGACACAGATCGTTATTTCGCGTACCGGTGAGATGCGTATCATTGATCCGAAAAATAACCGAGTACTCTCTACAGCCCACCTCGTTTACGGTTCAAACATCTACGTGAAAGAAGGCGATATCATCAAAAAAGGTGACTTAATTTCTGAATGGGATGCGTACAATGCTTCTATTATCAATGAATATGATGGTATCATTATATTTGATAGTATTGAGGAAGGTGTAACATACCGTGTAGAACGTGATGAGCAGACTGGTTATGAGCAAAAGGTTGTTATCGAATCTAAAAACAAACGTAAGGTACCAATTCTGAGAATTGTAGATAAAGACGAAAATGAACTTCGTTCATACACAATTCCGGTAGGTTCATACATTATGATTAACGATAATGATGCTGTAAGTGAAGGTCAAACCTTAGTAAAAATACCTCGTACCATGGGTAAAATTCAGGATATCACTGGTGGTCTTCCCCGTGTTACTGAATTATTCGAAGCCCGTCGTCCGACAAACCCTGCTGTTGTTGCCGAGATTGATGGTATTGTGAGCTTTGGACGCGTAAAACGTGGAAATCGTGAAATTATCATCGAAGCTAAAGACGGTCAAAAACGTAAGTATCTCGTTGGTCTTTCCAGACATATCCTTGTACAGGAAGGTGACTTTGTACGTGCCGGTACCTCTCTTTCAAACGGAGCTACAGCACCACAGGATATTCTTGCAATCAAAGGTCCTAACGCTGTTCAACAGTATGTTATCGATGGTATTCAAGAGGTATATCGTGCGCAAGGTATCACTATCAATGACAAACATATTGAGGTTATTACCCGTCAGATGATGCGCAAGGTACAGATTGTTGATCCAGGCGATACTAAATTCCTCGAGAAAGAGGCAGTAGGTAAATTTGCTTTCCTTGAAGAAAATGACAGAGTTTTTGATAAGCTTCTTGTTGAAGAAGCAGGAGACTCTGCAAAATACTTTGCTGGTCAGTTCATTACCGAACGTCAGTTGAGAGAGGAAAACTCAACACTGCGTAGGGGTGACAAAAAATTGATGTCGGCCCGTCCAGCCTTACCTGCTACTTCAAGACCTATTCTTCAGGGTATCACAAAAGCCTCTTTGGGAACCGAAAGTTGGATTTCAGCTGCATCTTTCCAAGAAACAACTAAAGTGCTCAGCACAGCGGCAATTTCTGCCCTCACCGACGACCTTGCAGGTCTGAAAGAAAACGTTATCGTAGGTAAACGTATTCCTGCCGGTACGGGTATGAGACAATTCGAAGAAGCTGCGCTTACTGATGAAGAACTCGAAGAAGAATTCAGCGAAGGAGAATTCTAGCAATTCAAATTTTAAGATAATAAAAAAAGCCGGTTTCAGATTTGAAGCCGGCTTTTATATTAAACTGAATCGATGTAAATTACCTAAAGAAAATGAATTTTTAAGCCTGTCCTGTAGGACCACTGAAACCCATAGGGAAGGGTGGTACGCCACCATCAATATCTTGAATATTGCCGAAGCTATCCTCGTATCTTTTTATATTATCTCTAAGCGCCATCATGAGTCTTTTGGCATGTTGTGGTGTAAGAATTACGCGTGATTTTACCTTTGCCTGTGCAACATTCGGCATGATTCTAACAAAATCGAGCACAAATTCGGAATGTGAATGAGTGATAATTGCTAAATTTGAATAGACGCCTTCAGCAATTTCTTCTGGCAATTCTATGTTTATTTCATTGGATTTTTTTTCCTGCATAACTTTTGTAGTTTGAATTCAGTAAATAAATGTGCTGCAATATAAGATTTAATCAGATATTTACAAAATGATTCGGTATTTAGCCAATGGTTGAATCAATATCATCGAAGATACAAATGATCTTTTTTTCAACAAGAATTATTATCTTTAATTTTTTATCAGTTAAACATTCGATTATGAGGAGCGCTCTTTTTTTTATACTTGCTTTTCTTTCGCTTTCAGTTTTTTTTTCTTGTGGGAAATCCAAAAGCAGTAAGGGGAAAGATCTTCAGGAAAAATCAAAAAATGTCAGTAAAGAAAGTGTGAAATTAGATCCTGAAAAAGATTTCATCGAGATCAAATCTAATGGAAAAACTGCCGAATCTGCTGAATTTGTTAAAAAAGCCTTGAAAGATAGTGCTCAGATTTCCGCAAAAGTCAGCCTTGAAAATATTTTGCTTCATTTTAATGAATCAGAAATAGATGACGATCTTTTGGTATTCGGCCTGGAATCTGATCTGAACATAAACCTTAGTCTTGAGCTCATTGCTGAAAATGCAGAGTCCTACAAAGCTGACAAATTACTTAGTATTCCTTCGAAACTTGTTTTCAAGGCAGTGAAATTGAATAAATTGAAAGCAGGTAGTTACTATTTTATTCTTCGTGATGATACTGGTAATGAATTGATTAAGAAGATAAAGATTAGTCACAGGAAATAGCCGATTAAATGAAAAAAATTATTCTCGGAATAGATCCGGGTTCCAATATACTGGGTTATTCTTTTTTGCAGACCGATAAGGACAAGCCTCGTTTAGTAAGTATGGGTGTGCTAGACATGCGGAAATTTGAAGAACAATCCGAAAAATTGAAATTCATTTTTGAAGAACTTCAAAAATTGATTCTTTTTTACGAACCTACGGAGGCAGCCATTGAAGCGCCTTTTTTTGGCAAAAATGCACAGGCTATGCTAAAATTGGGGCGTGCACAGGGCGCAGCAATGACGGCTGTTTCATGTAAAGGAATAGCAATAACTGAGTATAGTCCACGCTCGGTAAAAAAATCTGTTACCGGTAAAGGAGCCGCCTCGAAAGAACAGGTGGCCGCTATGTTGCCGCATCTTGTAATTGGCGAGTTTCACCATAAATTTATGGATGCAACCGATTCTGTTGCGGTTGCCTATTGTCACTACCTGCAGAGTAATTCCGTAATTGGTAAAAAAGGAAAAAAATATTCAGGTTGGTCCGATTTTATAAAAGATAACCCCGAAAAATTGAAGTAGTATGGGCATTGAAATCGAAAGAAAATACACGGTGAACGAAAAAGTGCATGAACTAATAAAGCAACTTCCTGTCGGTGAAGAAATTTGTCAGGGTTATTTGAATTCTACACCCGAGCGAACAGTCAGAGTAAGGATTAAGGGGCAAAAAGCATATCTCACCATCAAAGGCAAAAATCAAGGAATTGCAAGGGCAGAATTTGAATATGAAATTCCAATTGAGGATGCCCGTAAACTTTTGCCCTTGTGCGAGCCTTTCTGCATAGAAAAAATAAGATATACTTTCAGTTTAGATAATTTTATCTGGGAGTTGGACGTTTTTCAGGGGGCACATGTTGGTCTGATCATTGCAGAACTTGAATTGGAAGATGCTGATTTGTCCATAAATTTGCCCGATTGGATCGAAAAAGAGGTTTCTGATGACCCAAGCTATTATAACAGTAATTTAGCCAAATCGGCTGGTTTAAAAATTTAGTCACTATGCCATACTTTTTAATCATCACATTTTTTCTTTTCTTTCTGACTCGGTCAGAAGGGCAGGATTTTTTGACAACAAAAGATGTTTCTACAAAAATAAAGGATGAATTTGGCTTGGCTTATAAGGAGTTTACTACATCTAATTTTGATAAATCAATCAAAGAACTTGAAAAAATAATCAAGAAAAGTCCCAAATTTATCAATGCCTATCAACTGATGGGGGATTGTTATATCGAGAAAAAAAATTGGAAGGAGGCAACACTATACCTCAGTAAGGCAGTAGAACTTGGACCAGATTATGAACCCAGAATCTATTATACACTGGGTCAGATTGCGATGGAACAAGAGCTTTATGTTGAAGCCAGGACTCAATTCGAAAAATTTCTCAAATACCCTGCTAAAAACGAAGCACTTGACAATAGGGCAAAAAAATCTTTGGCTGATGCTATATTTCGTCCCAATGCACTATCGAAACCTGTAAAATTTGAACCTTTGAATATGGGTGCCAATATCAATTCACAGTATCGCGATTATTTTCCATCAATTACAGCCGATGAAAATACACTGATCTACACTGTTCAGATTGGCGACCAACGCAGTGGACAGGAAGATTTGTACCGTAGTCTGAAAAAAAATGGTGAGTGGACCAAGGCAGAGCCTATCCCCAACATTAATACCTCCGAAAACGAAGCCGCTCAATCCGTATCGGCCGATGGTAAATTTCTTGTATTTACGGTTTGTAATCGCAAGGGAGATTTTGGTAGCTGCGATCTATATTTCTCCGAACGTATCAATGGCCGCTGGTCAACACCCAAAAATATCGGGGCACCTATAAATTCTGCGGGTTGGGAGTCACAACCATCGGTTGCACCAAATGCGGATGCAATTTATTTTACGCGTGGAGGAGCCCGCGGACAAGGCGATAAAAATCTGATGGTTAGTAAAAGAAAAGATGATGGCAGCTGGGCAGAGCCGCAGGCTGTCGCCGAATTGAATACGCCCTATGATGATTGCGCGCCTTGTATACATCCCGATGGACAAACCTTGTATTTTAGCTCTGCAGGGCATGCCGGAATGGGTGGTCTCGATCTGTATGTCTCGAGATTGCGTGAAGACGGCAGTTGGGATAAACCTATAAACCTTGGCTACCCAATCAATACTGCCCAAAATGAAGAAGCCCTTGCCGTTGCGCTTGGTGGAAATCTGGCATTTATTGCTTCCGATCGTCCCGGAGGTCTTGGTTCGCTCGATATCTACAGCTTTGAAATGCCTGTAGAAAACCGGCCTAATGCTGTAACCTATGTCAGGGGTTTTGTTTACGATGCGGGCACAAAAATGCCATTAACCAAAACTAATGTGGAGATTTATGATCTGAATTCTGATAAGTTATTCACAAAGACAAAAACAGATGCAGATGGAGAATTTTTGCTTTGTATGCCTTTGGGACGTGATTATAGTCTGAATGTTAAAAAACAAAAATACCTTTTTTATTCTGATAACTTTGCTTTGAAAGAGGTCAGAAATCAGCAAAACCCTTTCCTGTTGGACATTCCGCTGCAACCTGTCCTCGAAAACTATTCAGTAGTTGATACTACAAAGAAACAGAAAGAGGGCGTACCCGTTATTCTGAAAAATGTATTTTTTGCGATCGGATCAGCAGAATTGCGTCCTGAATCACAAGCCGAGCTAAACAGATTGAAACAATTGATGGATGAAAATCCGCAAATGAAAATAAGAATAAACGGACATACTGACAATGAGGGCAGCGACAGCGAAAATCTTCAATTATCTGACAGGAGGGCAAAATCCGTCCGCGATTACCTCATTTCGAAGGGAATTGCTGTTAATCGTCTCGATTCAAGAGGTTATGGTGAGACACTACCCATAGCTGACAATAATAATCCACAAGGCAGGCAACAAAACAGAAGAACCGAATTTGTTGTTATTAATTAAAATTCAAACTAGTCTAATAATTAGACATTTGGTCGGATTAATTATTGAAAGTAAAGCGCTATTGCGAACTTTAGTAAATTTTAATGACCCTCTATGCGTTTTTTTAGAATCCTGAATGAAAGTTTTGTATTGGCAGTGCAGCAGCTACTGTCGAACAAGTTACGTACCCTCTTATCTCTGATGGGTATCATCATTGGCATTTGGTGTGTCATCATGGTGTTATCGGCTGTTAATTCCCTGGAATACAGTATTAGGAAAAGTTTCAAAAAACTCGGAGACAATACCATTTATATAAGCACAATGCCCTGGGGTGAGGATCCACGTGAAAATTTCTGGAAATATATGCGCAGGCCAGAAGCTTCTTATACGGATTATCAGTCCATTAAGAAAAATTGTAAAAGTGCCGATATTGTCTCTTTCAATGTATTTATTGGTAACCAG
>JBIPOO010000111.1:0-12219 GCA_044379045.1 Saprospira sp. | reverse complement strand
ATACACAAAATACAGGTCTTTTACGTACTATGATTAGCCGTTTTTAATGTGCTCAAATTCAAGATCTTTTTGTTGTTAAAAGGAATTCTGTATTAAAATAAGTTCACTGCGCACATTTTTTGAAAAACTAAGTTTACTTATTCAAACGTAGAATTTTATTTCAAAGTCAATTTTTTTCAAACCAAATATTCAAACCTCATTTTATGAAATTTCTTTTTTCTATCGGATTAAGCCTCTTTCTTTTTTTACAATTGAATGCCCAATGTGGCACTGCCCTGCCCGATGATATTTTCTCTCAGCTGCATGCAGCTGTAGCAGGTTTGCAAAGCGGGCGTGAACAAACTGCTAAGGATATCAGTTCATCCAATTGTCTATCATCCAATCAGATCGGCTTATTTACTGCGCTGCTTGCAAATGATCAGGAAAAATACAATTACCTCACATTTGCGAAACCCTACTGTGCCGATCCCAAGAATTATATAAATCTTGCTTCGCATATCAGCGATGCAAGGTTGAAAAAGATGTTTCAAAACTCAGTAGTTGAACAAAATACTCAAAATTTAAATCAACAATCGACTGTTTTGCCAACGCAGCCTGAGCTGCAGGTACAACCTGTTCAAACAACAGTGCAGACCCAAAACATACAAACTCAACCAGTACAAAACCAGGCGCTTACGATCACTGCCCCTGCTCAATTACAGCCACAATCGGTGATGCACAGCCCAATCAAAGGATACAGTGGCAGAGTTGGCTGTGAAAACATTATTTCCGATGAAGCTTTTTGGGCATTAGAGCAGAACCTGAACAAACAGTCTTTCGAATCCGACAAAATTAGTTTGCTTAAACAGCAATTATCAGCTTATTGCATTTCTACTGCGCAGTTGAGTCGGGTGTTAAAAATGTTTGTGCATGAATCAAACAAAATAGATGCTGCAAAATTTGCACTAGCTTATGTTCACGACCTCGACAATTTTCCAAATTTAAGTGGGGAATTCGGTTTCAAAAGCAGTCAGCAGGAATTACTCAATTATTTCAACAGCAATTCCGCCAAATTCACCAAAAAAACTGCTGTCTCGGAAAGTAGCAATTATCAGGGAACAAAGGGCTGTAATGCGGCGATGTCTTCCAGCGAATTTACAAATCTGCTGAAAGCAGCAAAACTGGAAACATTCGACAGTAAAAGAACCGAAACGATTAACAATAGCTTAAGTCAAAACTGCCTTTCTGTCGATCAGATTGAAAAACTAGCCCAGTTATACAGTTTCGATAATCATAAACTTGATTTTCTGAAAATAGCTTATGGCAAAACCTTTGATAAAGATAATTTCGGCAAACTCGAGTCCCTCTTTAGCTTCGACAGTTATAAAAGAGATTTTAACAATATTATGAAAGGTGGCAAAATGGGCAAATAATTCGGTCAATATTGTACTTTGGCTCCGAATGCAAGATCTCCCGCATCGCCTAAGCCAGGAACAATATAAGATTTGGCAGTAAGTTCTTCATCTATCGCGCCTACCCACAACTGCACCTTCGGGTGTACGCGCATTAGATGATCGATGCCATCTTGTGCAGCAATGGCTACTGCGACATGAATATCAGCAGGTTCACCCTGTTTGAGCAGTTCATTGATGCAAACTTCCATAGATGCGCCAGTGGCCAACATTGGGTCGCTGATGATGAGTACAGATCCTTCGATACTGGGGCAGGAAATATAATCGAGACTGATTTCGAAACTGCCGTCTTTATGATGCCTGCGGTATGCCGATAAAAAAGCATTGCCTGCCCTGTCGAAAATATTCAACATGCCCTGATGCATAGGCAAGCCAGCACGTAGTATAGTTGCAAGTACAGGCTGCTGCAGCGGAAGCATTATTTCGACTTCACCCAGAGGAGTTTCTACAGTTTTGTTTTCATACTTAAATGTCTTACTGATTTCATAGGCAAGAATCTCGCCCAATCGTTCAAGATTTTTTCTAAAACGCATGGGGTCTGTCTGAATTTCGGCATCTCTCAATTCGGCCATAAACTGATTGGCGACAGTCTGTTGTTTCGACAAATTAAAAATTCGGGTTGGCATAAGCAGCACTTTTTTAAATAATTCATCAAATTTAATAAAACATGACCTTTTAAAACTTATAATTGAAAAGTTTTTTTGAACTTTGATGAAAATCTAAAAACTAGTCCCGTATGAAAAATATTTTAATGTGTTTATCGGCACTTGTAGTTGTCTCTATTTTTGGATCATGCAGCAATCTGAATCAAAAAGAAAAAGCTGTAATTGGTGCTTGGACGCAGAATCTGGCTGTAGCAAATCTCTATTTCGACATGAAGGCGGATAAAACTTTCGAAGCCTATGCCCAATCAAACTTGGTAAAAAAAGTCATAGTTTGCTGGAAAGGCAGCTGGAAAGTAGAAGGCGATGAACTCAAAACCGATATCAGCGAGGGACCAACCCTGGTCACGGGGCTGATTGATGCCAAGATTGGCAATCTGCTTGAAAAATTTGGTATTGACAATGACAAGATTGCTTTCAGGGCAAAAATTGCCGAAACATCGGAAAGCGAACTGAGTATGAATATGCTGAAAGGTCTTAAAATAAAGTGGACAAAGGCAGATGACGAGAAAATGGAACGCTTGAGAAAGAAACAATCAGATTCAAAATAAATCGGCTAAGTTCTAAGTCAGATGATTAAAATTTTGGAAAAATCAACCCTATGGCTTTCAGTCCTCGCCATAATACTCATGGCCTTATATTTTGGACCTGGAGAGCAAAATCAAGCAATAGTTGAAAATATATTTAAAATATTTCTTTTCATCTATTCCGGATTCATGGTTTTTGTCGGTATTAAAAAAGCCATCAATCCCGATGAACTTTTCAATGTAAAGGCTTTTAATGTATTCATGGCGTTTATTGCCTCCCTCATTGCTATTGATATCATCAGTATTAAATTCTTTGGAACATATCTCATTAAAGATGGGCTGATGTATGGGCTGATTATTCTGCTTATACTTATTGGTGTTTCAAGACAGCTGAACGAAACACTGAATTCACGCCTGCACCCTGCACTGATATTTGTGCTGAGCTTTGCCATTCTGATACTTTTTGGGAGTCTTTTACTTATGCTGCCTGGCGCTACCAATAACGGAATCAGCTTTTTGCATGCATTATTTACCTCCACCAGTGCTGTTACAGTAACCGGACTGGCAGTATTAGACACAGGTAAGGAATTTACCACATTTGGAAAAACTGTTATTTTATTGCTGATTCAGTTTGGAGGATTGGGTGTACTTACTTTCTCCAATCTCTTTGCCCTGCTTTTTTCGGGTGGTAGCAGTTTCAAGAACCAAATTGCCATGGCCGATTTCATCAACAGTGAAAATTTGGGGAGTACCCGAAAGGTTTTGATTAGAATTATTGTATTTGTATTGGCAATTGAAATCACTGGCGCTACCCTGATTTACTTCTCAATCCTACATACTCCGGTGAACGACGACAAAATATTTTTTGCTCTATTCCATTCTGTTTCTGCTTTTTGCAATGCTGGATTTTCAACTTATGGCAATTCGCTTTATGAACCTATATTGAAATACAATTATTTTCTGCATACTGTGGTTGCGCTGCTCATTGTTTTTGGTGGCTTGGGCTACAATATCAGTATAAATTATATTAAATACTTGAAAGAAGTAGTACTCTACAACTGGAGAAGAATAACTAAATCCAAGTACATAAGTGTAATACCCAAAAATATCATTCGCATCAATACAGTCATCGTAGTACAAACCACGATTGCGCTTTTACTCATTGGCTGGGTAGCATTTTTTATTCTTGAGTACAATAATACACTTGCCGATCACAAAAGCATTGGCGGTAAAATAGCAGTATCTTTTTTCAATTCAGTAACTCCACGCACCGCAGGTTTTAACAACATTGACATGTCGCTAATGCTGAATCCTACTGTGCTTATTTTTATTTTACTGATGTGGATAGGCGCTTCACCAGGCTCAACCGGAGGTGGTATCAAAACAACCACTATTGCGGTAGCTGTACTAAATTTAAGAAATATTGTTTTAGGAAAAGAACGGCTTGATTATCGGAAGAGAGAAATACCATTACAGGCAACACGACGTTCCAATGTTATTATTTTCTTGTCTCTAATGGCAATTGGATTTGCAGTTTTTCTGCTCAGTATTTTCGATCCAAAAGTTGATGTCATTAAACTGGCATTCGAAACTTTCTCAGCATTTTGTACCGTAGGACTTACGCTTGGAATTACAGCTCAACTGAGTGATGCAAGTAAGATTGTACTCATTATCATGATGTTCTTGGGCCGGGTAAGCTTACTTACTTTTATTATTGCTGTTGTCAGGCAGTTTTATTCTCCCAAATTAGAAAGACATCAATACGCTAAAGAAGATATATTTATTAACTAAAAAATTACTACATAAAATATATGAAATTTGTTATAATTGGTTTAGGAAATTTTGGCTCAAGTCTTGGAATGGCCTTAATTGATAAAAAAGCTGAAGTCATTGGATCTGATATCAGAATGGATAAAGTAGAGTTGTACACCAACAAGCTTACATATGCTGTGGGAATAGACTCAACCGATGAAATGGCACTAAAAACACTCCCTATAAAAGAAGCCGACTATGTTATTATAAGCATTGGCGAAGATATTGGCGCTTCGCTTACAACAGCTGCTTTGGTCAAAAAAAATACTACAGCTAAAATTATAGCAAGGGCAATTTCCCCTATCCATGAAACAATTCTGAGGGCAATGGGAATTGAAAAAATTGTTCACCCTGAGGCATCTTTTGCAAAAGAACTTGCCAACAATCTCTGTTTGAAGGGCGCACTAAAAACTATGCTGCTCGACAATCAGTTTGAAATATCGGAAGTAATGCTTCCTGATAAATTTGTTGGCAAAACTATTCTTGAACTTGACCTTAGGAGGAAATACAACATGATAGTTGTAACCATCATGAGAAATGAAGACGTAATAGTAGAAGGGCAAAAAACCAAAAGCAGCTCTGTATTGGGTGTTGTTCCTCCCGAAACTACATTGGCTAAGGGAGATATACTTGTACTTTTTGGAAAAAACAAAGACATTGAGGCATTTATGGAAAAATACGGGTAATTATTGCGCAACAATAATACATACAGAGAAAAAGGGCAGCGAATTCAAAATACGCTGCCCTTTTTAGTACTTACATTCAATAGTACCAAGTGTTAAAATATGTCAATTATTTTCAATTCAACCCTTTGGTTTTTGGCTCTACCCGATTCTGTAGCATTGTCATCTACAGGTTCTCTTTTGCCATAACCTTTATAACTGATCATTTTATCGCTAACGCCTTTTGAGATAAGAAATAAATAAACCGATCTTGCCCTATCGTTCGACAAACGGTCACAATATTCATGTGTCGGCAATCCATTGGTGTGGCCACCTATTTCGACTTTAATATTTTTATTCTGTACTAGAAAATTGGCAAGTTCTGTAAGCGTCTTATTTGATGTAACAGTAAAAGAGCTGGAATCGGCCAAAAAGTAAAGATTTTCAACCTTAAACTTTTGTCCTTTTTTCAATTCACTTACTTTTATTTCATTTGAAAAACTGTTCTGTACAGACTGATCTTGCGTCTCTGCCTTCAATGAAACTATTTTAAATTCGAAACTATTATATTTTCCGGCTTCCGTTTTTTGAAAACGGTTTGCATTGATACCTTTCGATATAAGATAGTTCTTTACCGACTCTGCCTGGGCAAGATTTTGGGCCGTGCTGTTTAGCGGGCTTTTTAATTGAATTGTCAGTGCAGGGTATTCTTCCATCAGGTGCAAGAGGCGTTCAATTTCATAAAGCGAATATTCGCTAGGCAGATTTTTCTCATTAAATGCCAGATTTGGCATTGGTACCGACAAGCCTTCCTGTACTGGATACATTGTCATGCTGATTGTATAAGTAACAATACTATCTTTTTTAGATTTTAAATTGATGCGGCTCGTTACAGCGTAAAAGCCTTTTTTAATACCATAAAAATCATAGGTAAGATCCATTGGAAGATTGCCTTTAAAAGTCCCGTCATTGGGGTTCGATTTCAAAAGCAAGACTCCGTTATGTTTGGAAGTTGTAAAAAATGTAATTTCGGCAGCCAGTGGTTTGCCTGTGGTTCCATCGGTTATTTTACCATTAAAAAAACAGAGCGAATCCTGCTTCTTCTCCTCTGTATAAAATTCGAAAATGTCCAGTTTGTTTCCTGATATTTTCTTTGAGGTAAAATAAGCAACATCACCATTTGAATTCAGTTGAAAACCCATTTCACTTTCCGAACTATTTATTTCAGGGCCCAAGTTTTTTGGTTCTGACCAATTAAGCCAGCTATCATCCTTGCGTTCCGAAACAAAAATATCGTAATGCCCATAACCGGGATGCCCGTTTGATGAGAAATAGAGTTTTTTCCCATCGGCAGATATTACAGGGTAAGATTCGCTGTGAAGTGTATTCAAAACAGCACCCATGTCAACAGGTTTTGTGTAAGTTTTTTCATCTATCTGAAAGCTCACAAATAAGTCGCTATCGCCAATTGAGTTCTCATTTTTAATAGCGGATATCAGCACCTTTCTATTTTGTGAAAAATTATATTCAACATATTTCCCATCATTTTTAAAACCCTCTATTTTAAGTTCCTCGGGAATCGACCATCCTTTGTCTGTTAAATGTGAAATGGAAAGTCCCTGACCGTCTGACTCCCCTTTAGCATCGTATTTATTGGCGAGAATAAGGGTATGTTCATCGGGCGAAACATAGATAATAAAATTGTGCCCGGAATTATTCAATGGCCTTCCCATATTAACAGGCTCCAAAAATAAACCGTTAAGATCTTTTTTGGCGTACCAACAGTCAGCTTTATCAACATTCCCTATGTTTTTAGGATGATTCTCTCTTGAAAAATACAAGGTCTTGCCATCAGCTGAAATAAGTGGTGTATTTTCATTTGCTGTGGTATTGATTTTTTCAATTGGCCTGCTTTTTCTTCCCTTAACAGGATTATCTACCAAAATCATTTTCGCTTCCTGACGAATTTGCACATAATCAACCTCAATAGTTGAATTTTTATCGACTAAAAAACCAATATTTCCTCCTTTAATATCAGGTTTTATTGAGCTGTACACTAAACTGTCGTTTACAAAATAATCTATTTTTTGTCCCGACGATTTTATCCTCAGCGTATTTGAGGAACCTGAACCTTTAATAGATTTTGACTTGGTAAGGGCAAGCTCGCTTTTGTATTTATTATCAACTTTTGATTGAATAAAAAAACTTCCGTCGCCACTGATTCCAAATGTGTTTAGGTTTTTGAGGTCTGCTAGTCCCCAGGCAATACCAAATTGACTTTTCGCAGTGCCTGCTCTTAATTTTATTTTTGCCTCAATCTCAAAATCAAGTTTATGAGAAAAATAATTGATATCCTTCCAGCAATACCATCGCTGCGTAGTGTCCCTATCCTCTAAAATGTAAAGACCATTTTCGATCCTGAAATGGGTAGATGTATCATTGTTAAGATACCAACTGCCGTCATCTTTATCAAAATCATCTCTTAGTAGTATGGGCTGAGCAAAAATCAAACGACTAAAAAATAGCAGGGATACAATTAGATAAATTCTCATAATTTTTGAAATGTGAAATTATTTATAGAATATATGTAGGGTATTTTTCGAAAGAAACTGCCGAATCATATTCGAAAGTACGATTCGGCAGAGCTAATTCAAAGAATTTTGATCTGATTATTTTTTAACCAAAACAATTTCATCTTTTTTGTCCATCAAAACAACCTTTTTATCTTCAAGAGATTTGATTTCCAAAGTATCGGCATCTTTTTCTTCTTTGGTAGTCAGGTAAGATTTACCCTCTTTTTCAAGTACCGACCATTCGATTTTTGCCTTTTTGTTTGGAGAAAGACCTGTTCCATCAGCATTCAGCGTCAATACCTCCAATTTCATTTTTTCTGTTACTTCCTTTCCGTTAACAGACTCGATAGACCAATTGCCAACAAATTTCTCTTTAGATGACGGTTCTTTTTTCACTTCAGTAGTTTTGGTACTGTCTTCTGTGTTTTTTTCAGTCTTCTCATTTTTTTTGTTTCCGCAAGAAAATGCGATGCTCGCAACGAATGCAAACAGAATTAATTTTTTCATAGTTGTTTGTTTTTAACTTTTGTTAATAATTTTAAGACAATATTAACAATTCAAACGCTGTGCCAATTTGTTATTTTTAGAAAGAAATTTCAGTGCGCGAGGAAATCATTGTAACGAAAAACTGGGTGTCAACCCAGGCGAATAATCATACTGCCCTAAGCTGAAGCATAGGGCTCATTCGCTGTTGTGCTTTCAGAAGGTTAAAACCTTCTTTCGCAGAAAAATCTGATGCTTTTAAGCTCAGATGTTTCAATCCCAATGAAAAACCGGGTTTTAACCAGGAATAACCTCATCTTCGCCCCTTTCCTCTCCGAATCTTTCCTCTTATTTCTATCGTTTACGCTCTGTCACAAACAAGATGAGGTCTTCCATTGCAGTTCTAGCAGCAGATTCAGGAAAGGTACGAAGCAACTGAATAGCATCTTCACGATATTCGTTCATTTTCTGTCGAGTGTATGCTATTCCGGGCGAGTTGATAACAAAGTCTGTCACTTCCTGGATTTTCTTTGGATTGGTATTTTCGTTTTTGATAATTTTGATGATATGGCTGCGTGTACTTTTATCACAGCTGTTCAGCGCATGTATGAGTGGCAGCGTCATCTTTTTTTCCTGAATATCATTGCCTTGTGGTTTGCCTGCATCGCCATCGCCAAAATCAAATAAATCGTCTCTGATTTGAAAAGCGATGCCAATTTTTTCTCCCATTAATTTCATTTTTTCAATATCAGCATCAGATGCGCCTGCAGAGGCAGCTCCTGCCGCACAGGCCGAGGCAATGAGGGAAGCCGTTTTCTTTCTGATTATCTCAAAATAAATCTCTTCTTTGATATCGAGACGGCGGGCCTTTTCTATCTGCAGCAGTTCTCCTTCACTCATCTCCCTTATGGCATCGGAACAGATATGTAACATTTGATAAGCACCATTTTTCAGTGAGAGGAGTAGCCCCTTCGATAAAAGATAATCGCCAATGAGTACAGCAACTTTATTTCCCCAAAGTGCATTCAGAGAGAAAAAACCACGGCGCTGCATCGAGTCGTCCACCACATCGTCGTGAATTAAGGTGGCCGTATGCAACATTTCTATCAAAGATGCGGCATGATAGGTTGCATCGTTGGTTTTACCACAAATCTCAGCCGAAAGGAAAATGAATAGCGGCCTTACCTGTTTGCCCTTTCTTTTGATTACAAAACGCATAATCGTATCGAGCAGCGATACCTGACTCTTCAGTTCTGCTTCAAAACGTTCTTCAAAAATCTCAAGCTGCTGTTCTATGGGCGCTTTGATTTCGTCGAGTGTTTTTAGTGTAATCATGAAATTTTCTTAGGATTTTCCTATTTTTGTTCAAACGCAAAGTTATGAAAATAATTAACAATAAGGTTCTAAATGGAACATCAGGACTCGATTTTAGTTTCGATCTTCATCTGCCAGATGCCAATTTTTTTGTGCCGCCATATCCGCTGCTCATTTTTGCGCATGGCTTTAAAGGCTTTAAAGACTGGGGACATTGGCACAGAATAGCCGAAAACTTTGCTTCCAATGGTTTCGCCTTTCTGAAATTTAATTTTTCGCACAATGGAACCAGCCCAGAAAACCTGACTGAGTTTTGCGATTTAGAGGCCTTCGGCAACAATAATTTCAGCAAAGAACTCAACGATTTGAACAGCATCATAAATTGGGCAAGTGAAAATGCAGTCGAATATCAATTGAACAAAGACAATATTTCGCTCGTCGGGCATAGCCGCGGAGGACCTATTGTGCTGCTACAAGGCGCAAAGGACGCGCGCATTTCTAAAATCATTTGCTGGGCAGCGGTCCATGAATTGGATTATGCCTGGCAGGATGCGCTGCAATTGGAAAAATGGGAAAACGAAGGGGTTATTTACAGCAAAAATGCCCGAACCGGTCAGGATTTTCCGCTTTATTACCAATTGTATGAAGATTTCTCGACCAATCGCAAAAAGTTTTCGGTACAAAAGGCAGTATCCAAGCTAAGCAAAGCGATTTTGATTGTTCATGGTACAAATGACCCTGCAGTCAGTCTTGCCTCTGCAGATTATTTAAATCAATACGCAGCAAATTCCATTTTGAAAATCATAGACGGAGCCGATCATGTGTTTGGTGGCAGACATCCTTTTCCTGAAACAGCAGAAATGCCAGTACACACTATAGCACTCATCGAAGAAACTATTAATTTTCTTCGCGATTCCTGACCTCGTCAATAAGTACTTTATCCAACATAGAAAGTTTTTGCCAGATTTTTGAGGAGAGTCCGTTGGCAAGCGTTTCCACATCATTTACCGCATCGAGCACCAAATTGTCGTTTTCTTTTTGTGCATGCAAGGCAGCCAATTTGCTCAACAGTGATAACATCTCGGAACAGTAATCGAGGTAACGCGACAATTCGTATGCAGACATAGTTCTTTGTGGAGAGGAAGCGGTATCTGCAATCTTTGAGGCCAAGCCTTTGGCCATCAGCTGGGCTGGGTCTTTTGTGAGCTGATGCATATCGACCACGTGGGCCATACTGCGCAGGCGATGCAGCGAGGTTAATAAGGCCTTGCGCTTTGCCCTCGACTCCAATGATGCTATGAACCAAAGTGCAATTGCTAAAAAAATAAGATCGTTAACGCCCGCCTCAGTTGCCTGTATGTAGTCGGCCCAACCATCGATACCTGAGGATTGCTGAAAAACAAAAACAATGATGGTCACTAAGGTCACCACAATGAGCAGTATTGTGCACCATATGAGTCCCCTCAAAAACCAAATTGGACGACCAATGCGCCGCAATAGGCTCTCCACCTCATGCGCAACCTTAATGGCCTCGGCACTTACATTGTAGAGCCCCGAACCCGGAAAGCGTTCTGAAATCCTTCGGCTTAATTTATCCAATGTTGAAATCAAATGAGATGATTCCAGTTCGGTGTATTTCCCGTCTATATCTTTATTGGATTTGTACCAGTTTTCCCAAAACAAAGTATTCAGTTTTTGTGGTTTATCACACAATATTACAATTTTTATAAAATGAAACTTGTTTTATTTTTCAAAAAAAATCATACAATCTGAAACTTTTTGAAAACAACTGCCGTACAAGAAATAAAAAAAAATTGAAGATGAGTCTCCTTTTTAAAACGAGATGAAAATTTGAGCATAGATTTCAAATCACACAAATAAACATTTTAAAGGTTCGGCATCGAAAAAAATATACCGTCAAAATTTAGCTTTTCAATTTTAGTCTAAAAGACTAGCTTAAGTGTCTGAAGTCTAGCGTCTAAAGTCTGCAAATCTGGTATCTAATAAAAATAACCACTAAAAAAAGAAATCATGTTTACAATTAAAAACCTGAAAGCGGTTCTGCTACTGCTTTGTTTAGCCACAACTATGGCCAGTGCACAATTCAGCAAAAATGCAATTTATGGAAACTTTGGCGGCGCTTACGGCATCGGGAGTGGCTTGCATTACGAGCGCATCATCATTGGTGGCCCCTTTGTACATATCAACCTCAATGCCGGCCTTGGCTACAGTATAAGAGGTATTGAAAACTATGAAAATAAGCTGATTGCTCCGGTTGGTCTTGGATTAAGCGTGGGTTTGCGCCAACATTTTATCGAAGGCAGTGCGGGGTTAATAAACCATATTGATGCAGGAGTTGCCGATAGTGTTGATTTTTACGCGCTTCCAAATCTCATAGGCGCCAACCTGCAGCTCGGCTACAAATTTATCTCTAAAAACAGGCCCGGCTTATTTTTCAAGGTTTATGCCAATGCAAATTACCTTGCTGGTTTACCCGCTGATCAACAAAACAGTAGTCCTGCACTTGAAAGAATTTTTACTGCTAAAATGCAGCCTGGCTTTGGCTTTGCAATGGGTATGAGCTTTTAATAATTTTTAACCTTTTTAAATCTTGCTTAGTAAAGCCTTGTTGATTATTTTGAAGCGTATAATTATTAACGCTCATCATCAACTTTTTTAAGATTTCTTTCAGCCTGTAACAATCAAAAAAAACGCCCAACACAATTCCTGTACTA
>JBIPOO010000361.1:0-3402 GCA_044379045.1 Saprospira sp. | reverse complement strand
AGCCACGAGATTCGCACACCTTTACATGCCATAACTGGCTTATCAAAAATATTGAGAAAGAGTAAACTAAGCGAAGAAGACCAAAAACTTGTTGGACATATTGCACGTTCGGGCGATCATTTGCATTCACTCATCAATAACATTCTCGACTTTACAAAAATATCCGCAGGGGAATTCCAGGTAAATCTTACGTCTTTCAGTTTCAGACATCTCATCAAACAGATAAATTCCATATTGCACAATTTAGCATCGGAAAAGGGACTGGAACTTATTTTTGACATTTCTCCCAACATTTTTGAACTGCTGATCGGTGACGAAACCAGTTTGAGACAGGTATTACTCAATCTCTTAAGCAATTCACTAAAATTTACGGAGAAAGGTTCTGTTACACTAACTGCAATGTCTGTTTCGGATAGTGAAAACAAACAGGAGCTCGAAATTAAAATTATTGATACCGGTATAGGCATGAGCGATGAATTCCTAAATAGAATTTTCGATAAATTCAGTCAGGAAGATACCTCATTAGGTCGAAAATATGGTGGAACAGGCTTGGGAATGGCAATTACAAAAAAACTCATTCATCTGATGGGGGGTAGTATAATGGTCAGTAGTCAAAAAAATGAAGGTACTACTTTCTCTATCCGTCTCCCATTTGAAAAAAATCTGCAAAAAATTAAACTTGGCGATGAGGAAAAAAGATTCAACGATAAATTGAACAGCAAGAAAATCCTCATAGTTGAAGACAATGATATCAATCTTTTAGTTGCAAGAACGGTGCTTTCCTATCATGGATTGACTATTTTCGAGGCAAAAAATGGTCTCGAAGCCATCAATCATCCCGAAATAAATAAGGTAGATCTTATTTTTATGGACTTGCAAATGCCTCAAATGGATGGTTTTGCTGCTACCGTACACATCAGAAAAAATCTGGGGTTGAAAACTCCAATTATAGCTTTGACTGCCAATGCTGTTAAAACCGAAATTGACCGTTGCTTTGAATTAGGCATGAATGATTATGTCTTAAAACCATTCAATGAAATACACCTCCTCGATGTATTGTCAAAAAATTTAAATATAGGCAGACAGCTAGTTGCCGCACCCAAAGAGCAGGCGGCTCAGGATAAATTGTACGATTTGGAGATGCTGATTAAACTCAGCGCAGGGTCCAATGAATTTATGATTAAGATTATCGGCATGTTCCTCGATCAGATTCCAGATACTGCTCAGGAAATAAAGAACGCCTTCGAAGCGGCCGATTATGAAAAAACAAAGGCCCTCGCCCACAAAATAAAGGCTACCTATATTCAGTTTGGCGTAAAAAAACTCGAAGAAGATATTTTTCTCCTCAATTATTTCGACATCCATTCAAAAAGCGATTTAGAAAAATGTAAAACGGCAGTAGATAATTTACAGCTGATTACAAAGCAAATTCAAATCGAGCTCGAAAAAGTACTCAGTTCCCTATCATAGCTTTCCCAAAGCTGTTTTTTAAATAGAGGTACTGCTCACAAATCCTTAGTATGATCTAATGACGATATTCCGAAAAGTATCGCCCAGGGAGACTTTTTTGCTCCCAAAATGTCATATTATCAACTGTTGTTAAAATAAAATTGCTTTTTCGTTAATTAATTTTCAACAATCACATCAAAATGTGATAAGAATATTTTGAAATATAAATTTTTCAATATTATATTTGCATTCTAAGGCTTTTATTCCCTGTTTTATATTTTCTTGTTTCACGAACTCAATATAAACTATTGCGTAACCTAAAATAAGATTTTTTTATAGGAAGTTATTATTTTATTAACATCAAAACCTACTTAATTATGAAGATGCTTTTTTACACAAACTTCAAATTTTTGCTTTGTTTGCTTTTTGCACTCTGCTTGCAGAATGTAAATGCACAAGCACAAAACGCTGGCGGCTCCTCTACATTGACCGACGAATCGAAAGAACAAATCTATGCTGAACAGAAAAATCTTGAGCAAAAAGTAAATTTACTCCTGACTTCTATCCGCCAAAGATTAGCGGTTCCGCAAGTAAGCGAAAGATTTGAAACTGTTTTATCCGAACAGATTTATGCTAAGGCAAACGTTAAATGTCCAAGCATTCCATTAAAAAGACTATTCAGTTCAAATAACCGATTTGCTTTTAATGAGGGGATGGTTAGGGAAGAGGTCTATTACCTTGCTGAGTTGCTTCAATCATTAAATGTTTTGCTCAATCAATAACCAATTCAAAGATTCAATAAATAGAAGATTATGAAAAAAATATTTTACATATTAGCAACAGTGTTTTCTCTCATTTCAAGTCTTGAGATTAATGCACAGTATTGTGGTGCTGCTACTACAAACACAGCCATTACGCCTACTACAACAGCTCAGCTTTCTGCCAGTTTCAACACAGGAAGAAGAGCTTTTAACTTTGCTGCTACAGCAGGATGTACCTATGTTTTTGAAACCTGTGGCCTTTCAACTGCCGATACTTATTTACGCTTGTATTCTACAGCAACTGGTGGTACATTATTGGCAACAGGTGATGACAATTGCGGAACACAGTCGAGAATTACCTGGACATGTGTCACAAGTGGAAACTATTCTATACTCATGACCAATTATACTTGTGCCAATTTAAATGTTGCCACAAGATTGAGATATTCAATATCTGGTTGTACAACAACACCCTACAACCCTTGTACGACTATCCCAACTATCGCTGGTTGCGGAACATCTGCATCTGCTGCAATGACAGGCACTGGTGCAGGTTGGAGTGTAACTAGCTGTGGATATGCAACGCCCGGACAAGAAAGACTTTTTCAATTTACTGCACCTACAACAGGAACCTATACACTTAACGTAAGTGCAATCACCGGAGGTTATGTCGATTTCTTCTGGAAACCGGCAAGTGGCGGCTGTAATGCTACTGGTTGGAACTGTATTGACGATATTTTTTCTGTAGGTACTTATGCTGCAATTGCACCAATGACATTTACTGCAGGTACCACCTATTATATATTATTAGACCCTGAAGGAACTGGAACATATAATACAACATTCAATTTGGTTTGTCCCGCTGCGGCAGTTGCCAATGATTTAGTATGTAATGCTACTGCTATATCCTGTGGTCAAACTTTAAACGGTACAACCGTTGGTGCCAACAACGCTGGTACAGGTGAAAATTTGACCTGCGGCACGAATCAAACTATGCCAGGTGTTTGGTATGTTGTTCCAGGTAATGGACAAATAATGACGGCTTCACTTTGTGGAACTGTCTGGGATAGCAAAATTTCTGTATTCAACGGCACGAACTGTTCTGCGCTTACTTGTATAGGTGGTGTTGATGATGCTGGACCTGCTTGCCCCACTACATCTGCTTCATTTAGTTGGACCTCGGTTGTAGGAC
>JBIPOO010000362.1:0-3402 GCA_044379045.1 Saprospira sp. | reverse complement strand
CTTTACTTTTATATTTATTGTAAACCGCTACAACATTTGGATTTTCGCGACGACAAGGACCGCACCAGCTTGCCCAAAAATCGACTAACAAAACTTTACCGCGAAGACTTTTTAGACTTTTTGTTCCACCTTCGGGAGTTGCTGCAGAAAAATCGGGGGCTTCATCACCAATTTCGGTACTACTTTTCAATTGAGCAATCTGCTGATCAAGGAAATTGTCTAAAATCTGATTTTGACCTTTGTACATTTTCTGATACTGCTCGGCATAGTTAAGGAACAGTTTTTTATTATTGGCCATAACCCCAAAAGCTGCTGCCAGCAATGCGGGCTTATAATGCGGATTTTGACTGCCGACTTTAGCCAAGGTTTTATCGAGATAAGATTTTACCTGCTCTTGTGTTAAACCAACCTGTACCAAATTGGATGCATAGCTTTTAAAAGCCTCGTAGAAAAATGCAATGCGAAGATAGGAACTGTCAGCCAAATTTGCGAACTGAAAATAATTATCGCCAATGTAGTCACCCTCGGTCTGCTCCGGAGATTTTTGGTTGTTGTGAAAACTTTGGTAAGTATACAGTGCGACAATTTTAGACAACTCGGGCTGTTCTTTTTTCAAACGGTTGAACAAATCCTTACGACGAAAATCGAGTTCGGAAATAGCTTTTTTAATATTTGCCTGCTTTTCTTTATTACCTGCATTTTGCTGATGTTCGGTGATGAGCGTTACAAATTCATTGCCCTGTACTTTTATGCTATCAACCATCAATTCGAAAGAACTGTTAATTTTTGAATCCACAAAGCTAATTTGTTGCATTGCTGCACAGCTTCCTTTCAATATTATTTTTTCCTCAAGTCCCAATAAAACAGGTCTCATATCAGAAATGCTGTTGTTCACCAACCGGCCAAGGTAATAATTACCAAAGGCTACATTTTTGAGGTTGAAATTAAATTCAAAACCATTTTTACCTTTAATAGGGGTTGCTTTTGATATTTCTTCCACCTGAATACCTGTCCAGGAATAAAGGCGCATAGTGTCGACAGCACAGCTATCTTTTTCAGACATTTGAACAGAAAGCTGCACTTGTTTGAGCGCTTTGTTCTGTGCATTCAGATTAGTTCCTAAGCAAATGATTGTCAACATTGTTATGCAGACAGGCAGCGTATAGATTTTTGTCATAAATTTTGTAAATTGATAATTTAAGCTTAAAAATAACAACAATTTTTGAATTTCACATTAAAAGCTATTTAGATAGGATATTATTAACAAGCATTGAGCCAATTTTTTATAAAAACGCTAGACTTTCTGACTACAGACACTAAACTTTCAGACTACAGACGCTAGATAACTTCAAAACGCAAGGCTCGTTCTACATTTACCAACTCGTTCTTCAAACGAGACCAGCATACCAATTACCACGAAGCCAACTATCAAGTAAGCAACTTCAAAACATCATCACAAAAAATTCCTTTTTTCTTTCACCATTCATCTTTCATCTATAATCTTTCTTATCTTTGCAGCGATTTTGCGGGGGACCTCAGCGTCGTACGATACGTAGAATCTGTTACTGAATACTTTACAAAAATAAAGCGGCAGTCATGATTCAATACCAGAAAAAAATCAAGGGTCAGATACAGGAGTTGCAATCGATTGAGCCCGGTTGTTGGATTAGTATCACTCCCCCATTCAACATAGTTGAGCTGGAAAAGCTTGCCGAAAAATTAGATATTGACATCGATTATCTGACAGACCCGCTCGATATTGATGAACGTACCCGTTTCGAATCGGACGATAACATCAAACTCATCGTAATAAACACACCGGTGCTGAATGATAATACTACAGAGGAACGAACATTATACATCACTGTTCCTATTGGTATTGTACTCATGCCAGAATACATTATTACGATAGCTTCTTACGAAAACGCTGTACTTCAACATTTCAAAGAAGGAAAAACCAAGGGATTTAATCCGCACGATCATTCGCTTTTTGTGCTGCAAATGATGGAACAGAATGTCATTGCCTACCTTCGTTGTTTGAAAGACATAAATGTGCGCCGCAATGTGGTGGAACAGGAAGTTTATGAGTCGAGTAAAAATTCTGACCTAAGAAAACTCCTCAATCTTGAAAAATCATTGGTTTACTTTGCCACCGAATTGAGTGCAATCGGGCAGATGATGCTAAAAATGCAGCGGACCGATTTTCTTGGCATAAAGCATGATGAAGATAAAGTAGATTTGATGCAAGATATTATTATCGACAACTCACAGGCACAGGAGATGTCGAACATCTATTCAAACATCCTTGCAAGTACCATGGAAGCTTTGGCATCGATGATATCAAATAACCTGAACGAGGTAATGAAACGACTTACGGTTATTACTTTGGTACTAATGATTCCTACACTTGTGGCCAGTTTCTTTGGCATGAATGTTCCGCTGCCCTTTGTCGGAAATTCATATTTTGCATTTTGGATTATTCTGGGTTGTTCTTCGCTGATTTCAACTTTACTGGTACTATTTTTCCAGCGTAAAAAATTATATTAGATAACTACCTTCAAGGAAACTGCCCAATTTTCAAAACAGAAAATTGGGCAGTTTGTTTTTGTATGAATAATTTCCTTAGTCAGGCAGATTAGAGTAGGATTGCTTAACACTAGCATCAAATAATCCTTCTGTTAAATTAAGGATAAACTCCATACTATACATTGAAGTATGCGTAAAACCCTGGAAAACCAATACCATTGCGCCCAAACCACTCTCCTTTCTATCACAAAAAATTATTTTACTGGATCCAAACATCGGGTTGAAGCTGAGATATTTATCGCGATAGATCAGAAAATCTCTTTTAAGATTTTTAAGATATGCATCTGATTTTATTCTTACGGGATAAACTTTAGATTTCATGGACAATTGGGAATCCTCAGATAAAACTAAAAAATTAACCATATCAAACATCATTCCTGACTGCAAAGCTTCCTTTAAATTAGTTGTAGTGGCCACATACATCGAATAGCCTGAGCAACTAGTTACATTAGTGATAAGATCTGAAATTTGATATAACTCAAAGACAAAATCGGCAGCCATCCAGCCAACCTGGTTACCAATTTGTATTTTGTACCAGTTTTTAGAATTTTTCTCGACCGGACCTTCCAAAACTTTGGCCAGGGTTCCTAGTTTTACCATTCGAATAACTTCAGAAGTTGTTTCTGGCGATTTTCTGAAATTTACATCTTCGGCAGCTATAACGGCATATCCTGTTTGTGCCTGACTTGTAAAAGCATACAGCAAAATAACAAAGAGCAATAATTTTTTCATAGTGGTTGTTAGTTTTTGGTTTAGAGGAAACTACAATTATTTAAACTCTAAATAATAACCTTAACTACAAAACTACACTATTTT
>JBIPOO010000360.1:0-3405 GCA_044379045.1 Saprospira sp. | reverse complement strand
GTAGATATAAAGATTTCAACGGTGAACGATGCTATGCTCGTTGCTGTAGGCGAAGTACTTAAATTTGAGGGCTTCCTGAAAGTTTATCTGGAATCTAAAGACGAGGACGAAGACGAGGATTCGGAAGATGCAATTCTACCGCCCATGAAAAAAGGTCAGGAACTCGACCTGAAAGAAATGGATGCAATTGAGCGCTATACCCGCCCACCCTACCGCTACACAGAGGCAGGTTTGGTAAAAAAACTGGAAGAATTAGGCATTGGGCGACCATCTACCTATGCACCTACCATTGAGAAAATTATGGACCCAACACGAGGTTACATCACCAAAGCCAGTAGAGATGGTAATGAGCGGGCCTATAAAGTCCTGAAGCTGCATGCAGCTTCTCCCAAAAAAGAAGCACATATCAGCCAGGAAAACAAAACCGAAATCTATGGTGCCGATAAAAATAAGCTCTTTGCAAGCGATCTGGGAAAACAGGTGAGTGATTTTCTTGTCCGCTATTTCGATGAAATCATGGACTACAGTTTCACTGCAGAGATTGAAGACAGTCTGGATAAAATTGCTGAGGGCAAGCTTAATTCAGCAAAAATGCTCGACGATGTTTACAAGCCTTTTCACGAAACCCTACTGAATACACTTGAGGAAGCCGAAAGGGTAACCGGAGAGCGAATTTTGGGCAAGCACCCGGTTTCGGGACTTACTGTTTTGGTAAGAATTGGCCGTTATGGTCCTGTTGCACAAATTGGCAGTCCCGAGGAAATTGGGGAAAAGGCAAAACCTGCCTATGCAAATCTGCACAAAGACCAATCCATCGATACTATTACGATGGACGATGTACTTGACCTTTTCAAGTTTCCCAAAACGCTGGGTACCCACAAAGGCCAAGAGGTAAGTGTAAGCGAGGGTCGCTATGGACCGTACATTAAATTTGACGAAAAATTTATCTCTTTACCTAAAAATGCAGATGCCAACAGCATTAGCTTCGAAGATGCCATCGAAATGATTGATGCTAAACTTGTTGAAGACGCACCCGTAGGATATTTCCGCACTTTACCAATTACAAAGGGTAACGGGCGTTTTGGCCCTTTTGTAAAATGGGACAAACTATTTGTATCTATAACCAAGGGTTCGGGCTTTCAGCTGGAAACAATCAGCGAAACACAGGCAATTCAGCTCATTGAGCAGAAATTAGAGAAAGAAGCACAGAAATATCTCAAAGAATGGGCCGATTATGATTTGTTCATCGAAGCCGGCCGCTGGGGTCCCTTTGTCCGTTCGGGCAAAAAAGCATACAAATTATCTGATGCCAACGGTAAAAAAATTACTGCCGAGGAAGTAGCTGCACTTACTGTAGAACAGGTAATAGCTATGGTGGAAGAACAGGGCGGTAAGGTAAAGAAGCCAAAAGCCAAAAAGGCAAAAAAATAACTCAGCAAAAACAAAGGCACTCAAATCTGGGTGCCTTTTTTCATTCAGTGCTCAAGTTCCGATGCTCTAATCCAACCAACCTGAGGACTTTTGGCAATTTTTTCCACTCTTAGCCATTCTTTTTTCTGCTCGAGAATGCAAATGATATCTCCCTTTTTGAAAGATTGACCTATTTTCATAGCCTCTAAAGGTTCTGAGGAAATTTCTACTAAATTCTTATTGACCACGCAGATTTTTTGCCAGTTATTTATTTTCGTAATGGGAAATTTTTGGCTGGATTTAAAAAGCTCGGGCGCACAGCCGACCGGATTACCTGAAAATTGGATCCATAATGCATCTTTTTCAACCGTTAATTTTCCCGCTCCTTTTTGGTTGGTTCCGACCTGTCTCCATTTCAAATCGTTTTCGGCACTAAATTTAGTGAACTCAGATTCGATAAAATAGCAATTTTGCCCTTTAGCCGAATAGAGTGCTGAAATCATGTTACTGTCGATTGCAAATGTAATATTGCCATAATTACCTGCCATTGGCACTGTAATTTCATCGACAGATTTGCTGTTTTTTAACTCTTCGCCATGATCGGCAGGCACATCGACATAGGCCGTTTTATCGGAAGCGCAGGATATTATCAACAAAGAAAAAAGGTAGGAAATTGCAATATTTCTCGGCCTAAACATAATTATTTATCCCCGTTTACAGCCATCACTGACATAATTTCGGGAATGGCTGACTTGATGGTAAATTCGATGCCTGCTTTCATGGTCATTGCACTCATTGAGCAGGTTTCGCAGGTGCCTATCCATTTCACCATTACACACATTTCGTCTGTAATATCAACAACTTCAATATTTCCGCCATCGGCAGCAAGATGCGGTCTGACGCCACTTAGGGCTTGTTCAACACGTTCGAGGAGCTTTGTTTTATCTGTTATCATAAGGTTATTAAAGAATCAGTCTATGCAACAAAGATACAGATTTTAATCCAATCCGGTTTATAAAGCGTTAAATTTAAGTTTGAACTAAATTATATCAGACAAGCATACCAGCAATGACTGCTGTGAGGAAACAAGCAACTGTGCCGCCAACAAGCGCTAAAATGCCAAATTCGGAAAGCTCTTTTCTTCTGCTTGGCGCCAATGCACCTATTCCGCCAATTTGAATACCGATAGATGCAAAGTTTGCAAAGCCGCAGAGTGCATAAGTTGCTATAATTTTGGACTTTTCGCTGATGGAATTTTTAAGATTTGGAATATCAGCGTAAGCTACAAACTCATTCAAAACCGTTTTTTTACCCAACAGTTGGCCCACAATCAGAATGTCATTGGATGGAGTACCCAACAACCAGGCCACAGGTGACATAACCAGACCTATGAGATATTCGATATTAAAACCGGAAAAACGCCCTTCAGTAATTTTCTGAATATACATATTGAGTGAAAGATGCTGAATTTCGAAAGCTTTTACTTCAAATGCTTTATCTGTCTTGTGATTCAGCATCCATTGCTTGGCTTCTGAATTCCAACTCAGGAAGGTGTCGGCGGGCAGGTCATTATACCCATAAAAAGCAAAATTGCCTGAAGCCGACCATCCGATCATTTCACCAATTGCACCGCCCACTATCGCATTGAGCATTGCCATCAGTGCAGTAAAAACAATCAGCAGCGCACCAACATTTACAGCTAGTTTCAAACCATCGGATGTGCCAATGGCAATAGCATCGAGCAGGTTGTCGCCCAACTGTTCTTTTGGTATTACAATTTCCCTTCTGACATTTTCGCTTGTCTCAGGATAAAGCATTTTAGCAGACATAATAGCTGCAGGAGCCGACATTATAGATGCAGTTAACAGGTGAGTGGCAAATTCCTGGCGGGCAACTGGATCGCTGCCGCCCAAAAAGCCAACATAAGCTGCCATAACACCGCCGGCAATTGTTGCCATACCTCCAACCATAAGGCACAAAAGTTCCGATTTCGAC
>JBIPOO010000359.1:0-3427 GCA_044379045.1 Saprospira sp. | reverse complement strand
TATTTCAGAAGTGAAATGACAAAGGCAGGTTTCGATATCATTCCGGGTGAACATCCTATTGTGCCAATTATGCTTTACGATGCAGTTTTGGCTCAGGAAATGGCAGCCAGACTATTAAAAGAGGGCGTTTATGTTGTTGGATTTTTCTATCCTGTGGTTGCAAAAGGTAAAGCCAGAATCAGGGTACAAATTTCTGCAGGTCACGAACAGACTCATCTTGAAAGAGCCGTTGCCGCCTTCACAAAAATTGGCAAAGAACTGGGTGTATTGAAATAAAGCTATAGCTTTTCAGTTCAATTACAAAGGGGAATTTCACAAGAAATTCCCCTTTATTATTTTAAAACTGTATAAATTTCTTCACATGACTTTCCATTGCTTTCAACGTATCGGCATCCTGAACATAACCTTCTGTATTCAGAAGCTTTTCAAGGTTTGAAATTGGTTGATGCGGCGGCATAACTGTTATCTGAAGATAATTCAATACCCCTGTAAAATGCTCCAGTCCTCTCAGATTTCCCGCTCTGCCCGATGAGACACCCATAAGCGCCGCTTTTTTTCCTCCATGGAAAGACTCTTTGTAAGCCCTAATGGAACAGGCATCGAGAAACAGTTTCAATATACCCGGAAAACTACCATTGTATTCGGGAATAACAAAATACAATTTGTGGGCCTTTATCAGGAACTCGTCCTGGATTTTTGCAAGTCCAGGAGATTGATTGTCACTGCCGTACATATCGACATGCAGTATGTCATCGGGGAGGTCTTCCAATGAAAAAAATTTAACTTCTTCGTCGGTGTTATTTTTAAAAAAATCAAATACCTGTCTGGCTACCTTTGAGGTTGCATTGTTCTTGCGGTTAGTTCCGGAAAATACTGTGATCATTTTTTAATGTGGTTCAATCTTAAATGTTTATAGAACAAGTGTAAACATCTTATGTTTGACAATTTGCATTTAAATTTCAAAAATACTATCTTTGCAATTAAACAACTTACAAAAAACAAATATTATGAAAATCAGTTTTTACGGTCATGCTACCTTTATGGTGGAAATTAAAGGCAAGAAAATACTTTTCGACCCTTTTATAACGCACAACCCACTTGCTCAGGAGGCAAATATCAGTGCCGATAGCATCAACCCTGATTACATACTGATATCGCACGGACATGCCGATCATATCGCAGATGCAGTTGGCATTGCTACCAGAACTGGCGCAAAGGTTGTTGCAAGCTGGGAAATTCACGAATGGCTCCAGAAACAGGGCGTTCAGAATACCCACCCAATGAATACTGGCGGCAAATGGACTTTTGATGAATTTACTGTAAACTGTACGGTTGCACAGCATTCAAGCGGTTTACCCGATGGTTCGTACGGCGGTAATCCTTTGGGTTTTGTTATCACATCCGATGAAGGAAATTTCTATTACTCGGGCGACACTGCACTTACTATGGATATGCAACTCATCCCTATGCTCTATCCAAAACTCGACTTTGCACTATTGCCAATCGGAGATAATTTTACCATGAATTATGATCATGCAGTTATAGCAAGTGATTTTATCAAATGCAACACTGTTGTTGGATTGCATTTCGATACCTTCGGTTTTATCGTAATCGATCACGACGCAGCTAAAAAAGCATTTGAAGATAAAGGCAAAACGCTTTTCCTACCTAAACCAGGTATGAATTTCAGCATTGAAAAATCTTAACTACAGAGTATGTTAAAAGTTGGCATAACAGGTGGTATAGGCAGTGGAAAAACCACTGCCTGTCGCTTATTTGAGAAACTGGGTGTGCCTGTTTATTATGCCGATGATCGCGCACGCTGGATCCAAAACAATGACCCTGAACTCATTGAAGCTATTAAACAAGTTTTTGGGGAGGACATTTATGTAAATGGCAATCTGGATAGAGCAAGTCTGGGCAAAATCGTTTTTTCTGATAAAAATAAACTGGACCTAATCAATACTTTAGTACATCCCGCTGTTTTTAAAGATGCAAATGAATGGCAGGAAAAGCAAAAAAAGGCTGGAGCAGCTTATACACTCAAAGAGGCTGCCCTACTCTTCGAAACAGGTTCGTACAAAACATTGGATAAGATTATTGTGGTTTCTGCCCCACTCGACTTACGGATTGAAAGAGTTATGAAACGCGATAACCTTTCCAGAGAAGAGGTTTTGAAAAGAATCGAAAATCAGATGCCGCAGGAAGAAAAAGAAAAAATGGCCGATTTTGTGCTAAATAACGCTGATCTGGAAAGCCTTGAAAAAGAGGTTGAACAGCTTCATAAGTTAATTTTAGAAAATTACTGTTCATAATTTTTAATTATCAGAGGCACTAAAGAATTAACTATGAAAAAAAAGCTCATTATTTTTGGAATAATTACTGCGATCATCACGGTAATTGCAATCATAATTGCCAACTCAACATTTCTGACAATCGATGCTGGTTTCAGAGCGGTAGTTTTCAGGCCTTTTACGGGTGGTCTCGACAGAAAAAATGTCTATAAACCAGGTTTTCACCTCATAGCACCCTGGAACAGATATTATACTTACGATGTGCGTGAAACGCAGATTGAAGAAACGATGTCCGCTATTTCTTCAAATGGTTTGAATATCAAACTGGATGTAACAGCAAGGGTGAATCCAACACCTGATAAAATTGGCGACCTACACGAGCGTTTTGGGGTAAACTATATGACAAATCTGGTCAGGCCAGAAATTCGCTCGGTCGTCAGAAAAATCATTGGTCGTTATCAGCCCGAGGAACTTTACTCAACGAAACGGGAGGAAGTTCAAAACCAGATAACTAAAGATCTAGAAAAGGTTTTAGTAGCTAATTTTGTTGATTTAAGAGCCATCCTTATCCGCGATATAGAATTGCCCGAAAAGGTAAAAAAAGCTATTGAAGAAAAAATAGAAGCCGAGCAAAAGGCACTTAAATATGAATTTATCATTGCTCAGGAGAAAAAAGAAAAAGAGCGACTATTGATAGAGGCTTCGGGAAAATCAGAGGCAAATGCAATTCTCTCTGCTGGGCTTACGGATCAGATTTTAGCTGAAAAAGGTATTGAAGCAACCTTAAAACTTGCAAATTCTCCAAATGCCAAAATTGTTATTATTGGAAATGACAAAAATGGCTTACCGCTAATTCTTGGTAACCAATAACTGATAAAAAAATAACCCCGACTTTTCTGCCAGGGTTATTTTTTTGAACTTATGCCATTGAAAACAAATCTACCGAGTTGATAAGTTCATTGATTTCATCCATCAACTTTTTATTGTCTTCTAATGCTTTCTTTAGTTCAGGGGTTTGCTTAGTACTTGGTTTATCTTCAAGCGTTTCATTTAATGCTTCGTTTAGCTCATTATCGAGTGCTGATTGCTGTTCCTTGAGTTTTGCAAGCTCCTCCTCTATTTTTGCAAAAAGT
>JBIPOO010000110.1:0-12339 GCA_044379045.1 Saprospira sp. | reverse complement strand
GCGGCGCTATTACAACTGAAGACCTCAATGGACTAAGTGCCGGAACTTACAGCGTTACGGTAACTGATGCAAACGGATGTTCAACTAGCTCTTCTGCAATAATTACTGAACCTGCAACTGCTTTGGCTGCTACTTCAACAAGTACCAATGTTAGCTGTAATGGCAGTTCAAACGGTACAATTACTGTTACAGTAAGTGGAGGTACTACTCCGTACAGTTTCGACTGGGGCGGAGGAGTCAGCACACAAAACAGAACCGGATTGGCAGCAGGATCTTACACCGTAACTGTTGCTGATGCGAATAATTGTACTTCTGTAATCAGCACTACTGTAGGTGCCGACACATCTAACATAACAGTTGGTTTTGTTTCCACAGATGTCACCACTAATGGCGGCAACGACGGTACAATTAACATTACTGTATCTGGCGGAACCGCACCGTTTTCATACCTTTGGTCAAATGCTGCAACAACAGAAGACCTGAATGGCTTGACTGCAGGTAATTATACTGTCACTATCACAGATGCAAACGGTTGTACTGCAATTCAAACAATAACGGTGAGTGCTCCTGTAGCTGTTAACTTGACAGATGCAAACAGTTGGAATGCCAACATCTTCCCTAACCCGGCAGAATACCAAACAATGGTTGCAGTCGAATTGGGTACTGTAAGTAATGTACGTATCCGTTTAGTAAACAATCTGGGTCAGATCATTCAGTCTGCTGAATATAACGATGTAATGAGCGTTCAGCACAACCTGAATATTACTGATCTTCCTGCTGCCATTTATATGGTAGAAATTAGTGCAAACGGTATATCAAAAACAAAGCGTTTGGTAATTACCCGTAAATAATTGATTTATAGAAATCTCCCTAAGGAGTATAAATAAAATAGAGGCCATCCAGATATTGGAGGCCTCTATTTTTTTGGGTATTTAATATAGAACTAGAATTTATTCTAAGTTACATGTTAAGCTCCAAGTACTTTAAGACATTCAGGTAAAACCGAAAGGACACAAGAACCACTACCTATAACTTCGCCGTCGACTTCCAACAGAGTTTCTTTGTCGTTGATGATTTCGATATATTTTCCGCGGTATTGATGAACCTCTTTGTTCTTGACAAATTTACCACTGAAAAGTGCAGGGATGTTTACAATGACTTTGAGTTTTGAGATCTTTTCAATAAGGGTGACATCGAGCTGTCCATCGTTATAACTTGCATCGGGACATTGTTTCATGCCTGCGCCGCAATAAATACAGATACCTGCAGAAAGTGAAAAAAGCTGAAAATCGCCTTTCTTTTCACCATCCACTTTGATTGACATTGGTTTTACTTTATAAGCAAAAAGTGTACCCAACAAGGCAGAAACATACCCTCCAACCCCCGTTTTACCTGCTGCCTTGTTTTTATTGGCCCGCTCCCCTACCGAGGCATCAAAACCCATTCCGGCCATATTCACAAAATAACGCTGTTGTTCTTTGCCTTTTACATCTTTGAAACTGATTAGGCCTACATCTTGAATTTTTTCAATGCCACTTTTCAACATTTCGGCTACTTCGTCGTATTTTTTTGAAATTTTCATCGTGCGGCTCCAGTCATTTCCAGTGCCTACGGGGATTTGAGTGAAAAGAATCTCAAGCGGGTTGCAGATGCTTTGCCCCATAATGCCATTTGCCACTTCGTTTACAGTGCCATCACCACCCATTGCAACTATAAATCGGCTGCCTTTGGATATTGCTTCGCGTGTGAGTTCGGTCGCATGTCCGGGATATTCAGTCCTGATGTCTTCAAAATCGATACCCTTATCTAATAATGCTTTTCTGACATCGGGCCATATTTTTGTACCTTTTCCCGATGCGGCATTTGGATTCCGAATGATGGTCCATTTCATAAGCTTTCATTTAAATCATTATACAGAAGATGTATCGGTTTCCCAATTAACTTCAACTCCCTGTTCTTTGATCTGTTCTAAAATTTCGACAGCTGCTGCTCCTAATGAGGGACTATAAGCGACTATTTTTTTCAAATGTTTTAAATTCTTGAGAACACTAAGATCGGGTTCAAAATCTAAAACGGTATAAAAGCTGCGCAATGATGGCATACTTTTAAGTAAATCGAGTTCTTCCTGATTTCGAGGATCGAATGTCAGATCTTTTATTTTGGTCAAATTACCAATAGCTAACTGATTAGGTTTATCCCCATTGACGATCAGTGTTAAATCCTCCAAATTTGTCAAAAATTGTAAAACTTCGGTATTTTCGACAGGATTAGATTCAAGCTCCAATACTTTAAGGTTTTTAAGTTGAATTAACGGACTTAAATCTTTCAAATCACAGCTGGAGGCTAAAAGTATTTTCATGGAAACAATCATACGAATTTCATCGGGCGTAGGATTTTTACTGAAAAGTTCAAGCATTTTTTCCTTTCCATAATGCCTTTCAAAAACACCAAAAGTCATCATGCCTTTAAATTGCTCGTGCAAGGTTGGATAATATTCCCTGCTCTGCAGAAAATAATTGATATTGAATACTTTTTTCCAATCCGTACTGAGGCTGTTCCACCAGTTTATTAAATCTTCATCCGAAGCATCAGAAGATTCAGTATCATAAATCAGACAATGATGATGAGCATCTTTATGGTCTTTAAAAGTTTTGCAGTAATAATTGTAATTGAAGGCAGCAGATTCCCAAAAACAACCCGCAACTATGTGATTGAGCAGAAAAGCAGCGCCTTCGGCCACATGAATCCTTAAAAGATATTCTGGATCAGCTTCATCCTCATGTAAATCGTAAACTTCATCGTCGAAACCGTAGGACAGATTTTCATGCTCCAACCAACATTCCAAACGGTCGAACCAATGTGGGTAGTTTTTAACACCAAGCACTTCCACCAATCGGATTTTTTTATCAGCTTCCTGGCAGAATGCATCATACTCCGTTTCAAGGGCAGCATAATATGCTCCATTTTCCATTCCAAGTGAACTCAGTTTTTGGCCCTTGTACACAAATTCTCCTGACGCAGATATTTGGTCATGTTCTTTTTTGCTGATTGGAATTTGCCTCCAGCGCATTTTTTGAACTAATTCATCTAATGCAGCTTCATAGTTTTTATCTATCAAAGCTAGCGATTCTGCTTCGCTAAATGGATAAAAACTCCAGTTGCTGTTGTAAATATACCCCTTTTGGATATTTTCGTAGAGTTCCAGTATTATCTGGAGGGCAAAATTGGCTGTGCTCTGAATCAGATGCTCATCGGGATGAACAATCTTTACTTGAACATCTACAAAATTATTGCCTTTTTCTATGATGGTAAAACTATTGAGTGAAGACATTGGATTAGGTTGAATTTTTGAAATTAGAAGGTATAGTGCGGAAATTAGAAATTTTTGTATCAGGTATCGGTATCAAGAAACGAAGTTCCGCGAAGCGCATCAAGCATCGAGTATCAAGTATGAGCAACTTGGCACTGTCTACTTTGTACTTTTCACTTTAAAACTACTAAACCCTAGTACCTCGCCACTACATACTAACCCACTGTTCACTTCGCACTATTCACTTTAAAAATACTAGTACCTAGTGCCTCGCCACTTCGCACTAACCACTGTTCACTTCGATCTATTAAATTCTACTTAGCTATCCAGGTTGTCAGCCCATCAGCTGTAAAATCGAAGGGATAAAATAATCCTCCAAATGGCTCCAAAGCTTTGATTACTGTGTAACGTGCATTAGCTGGGGCATAAATCATCATGAAGCCACCTCCACCTGCACCTGAAATTTTACCCCCCGATGCCCCGGCTTTTTTGGCAGCCTCGTACAATTCGTCGATAATTGGATTTGAAATGCCGCCTGCTGTCTGTTTTTTATGTTGCCATCCAAAATCGAGAATGTCTCCGATTTTATCCAAATGACCCATCAGAATTGCCTCTTTCATCATCATTGCCTGTTCTTTGAGTCGGTGTGCTGCCTCGAGGGCATTTTCACTTTTATTGCTAAAATTTTCGGCCTGTTTTTCAATTATTTGTCCCGAGAGGCGGCTTGTTCCGGTGTAATAAATGAGGATATTATTTTCCAACTCATTCAGATAATCTGACTTAATACGTAGCGGATTTACGATAACTTTATCGTTGGCTTCGAATTCCATAAAATTAAACCCGCCGAATGTTGCAGCATACTGATCTTGTTTACCGCCTGCCATTTTCAGGTCTTTGCGCTCGATTTCGAAGGCAAGATGTGCAATATCATATTCGCCCAGTGGAAGATTCAGCCATTCGGAAAAAGCGCCTAGAATAGCAACGGTAATGGTGGAAGAGGATCCAAGTCCAGAACCTTTTGGAACATCTACAAAAGTAGTGAGTCGAAAGGAAAGCGGCTTGTGTACAAAGTCTTTTACAATGCGGTTATAAACACCTTTCAGAATTTCGAGGTGCCCGTCGAGTTCCAGTTCAGCAGCACTATCGAGCTCCTGAATTTCTCCCATATCTACTGAGTTCAGAATGATTTTACCATTGTTGAGCGGCTCGATACTGACACGGGCATAGAGGTTGATTGTGGCATTCAGCACTTTTCCCCCGTAAAGGTCAGAATAGGGACTTACATCGGTGCCGCCACCAGCAAGTCCAATTCTGAGGGGTGCTTTAGATCTGATTATCATTTAAATTTATGGTCAAAAAGTTGTTATTCTAATCTTAGAAAGTCGAAATTTAATCGAATTTAGGGATTTTTTATATTTTTGAAGCTTTATTGAGCGGGAACTTATCAAATCCCCTACTTTTCTTACAATTTACAGCTTATGAAACTCCTGTTTTTCCGCCGCCGATTCAAGGCACTTTTTATGCAATTCCGACTGCATTATCTCATCGGACCTTTCGAAAAAATAAATCTGACACTGAGCTATTTGTCAAAACTATCCAGATGGCGTCAGAAACAGGGAAAATTGGGTTACAATGACTTTCCCGCCTCATCGGTGAAACCAGAAAGAAGATACGGTTTGTATAAATTTGTACAGGAAAACCACATTCAGGATTCAGAAATTGTTTACCTCGAATTTGGGGTAGCAGGAGCTGATTCCTTCCGTTGGTGGCTTGCCAATCATCAAAATTCAAACTCAAAATTTTACGGTTTCGACACCTTCACCGGTTTGCCCGAAGATTGGGGACCTTTCAAAAAAGGTACCTTTGCTCAAAGCGAAATTCCAAAAATTGATGACAGCAGGGCTGCATTTGTACAGGGCCTTTTTCAGCAGACTTTGTTGCCCTTTATGGAAAAAAATGAATTGAAAGATAAAAGACTGGTCATACACCTCGATGCAGATTTGTACTCGGCTACGCTTTTTGTGCTTTCTCAGCTTTATTCAAAATTAAAACCTGGCGATATTATCTTTTTCGATGAGTTTAATGTTCCGCTTTCAGAATTCAAAGCCTGGGAAGATTTTGTATCAGCATTTTATGTTGAATACGAAGTACTTGGCGCAGTAAATAATTATTTTCAACTGGCGCTGAAAATAAAATAACTAAATCGGGGGGGCTTCGCCAGGCTCCTGATTGTTTATAGTTTCATTGTTGCTTTCAACCTGATCAATAATTGCAGCCTGCAAAGTTTTTCTGATTTCTGCTTTATGCTGAACAAATTCGCTATAAATAAAGGAGTCGGAATACCACAATTCTTCTATGGAATAAACTTGTCCACCTCCGTCTCTGCCCGACCATCCTCCAATAGAAACATTCCCTTGATTGATGTTTAGATTACTGCCTTCGTTTTTTTCGGGATTTGAGTATTCGTAAGCTAATACTTTTATTTTACTATAATCGAAGAGCACAAAAGCCTGACTCAATTTGACCTCGGAATTCTTGGCTATTGCTTTCCATACAATTGTTCTCCAGGCTTGTCTAATATTGAGTTCGATATTGGGTTTTTTAGGACCATGATAAAAAAAGTCACTGAATCGTTGTTTGTGTTCATCTACCGAATGTCCATCGCGTTCAAAAAAACTCCTGAGCCCAAATTTAGTCATAGCATAGAAATGATAGGGATAATTTCCTAATTTGATGCCGACTTCAATACATTGTTCTTCTATAAGATTGTTTTCGAAGTTTTTATAAAAGTTATAAACAGGTATTGAGGCATCACTTAATTGTTTTTTGTCGGCAATTATAACAAGATACTTCAATAATTCATAGTCGACTTTCAGGTTGCCCAGAGGGTAGGACAATTTGAAAATGGCATTAAAGCTAAAAACTCTTGGAGTTTTGTAATAACTATCAAGCATTTCAACTCGGTCATTGAAAAGAGAAATTTTCGCCATTTTTTCGGAATAATCTTCCTTGTATTCCCAGATTTTAATTGCATCCATAATTTCAAAATAGTATCAATCCATTATTTGAGCTCTGCTAAAGGTAATTTTTCCTCCATGAACGGTCCAGCCCTTGGTCATTTTGAAGGATTTCTTTTTGGTAATAAGGTGAATTCCGGTACCAATCAGCGCTGCACCACCTACTACGATGGAAGGTCCAACAATATTATTTAAACTGATGATTGCTGCACCGAAAGGAGCCAGTGCAGTTCCCATTCCAAGCATTATTCCGCCAGTTATTTCACGCGAGGTTCTAACTCTGCCGGCAATCATACTGCAATCTTTTAATTTTATTTCGGCACCATCAACAAAAATTGAAGTTCCTGTCACTTTTTGCAGCGTGCCTTTGTAAACCATTTTTGGATTGGAGTAAAGTATGTATTTTATATGTCCACCGCTACGGATAAATTTAGTCTGCTCTTTTTCCACATGTTCAAAAACCAGTACTTCGTATGTTTTGCTGTCATCGACCAAGGGTTGAGCAAAAAGATTCAAACAAAAAAAGAGCAAAAAGGTACTTAATGTTAGACGTTTGAGGTTCATAGTCGGTTTGTATTATTTTTTAGAGTTTTATGTGCTTAAATTTGTTTGTAATTAATTTCTTCCCAATACAATTTATCCTTGACAGCAACGATGACTATTGCCTTGAGTTTTGGAAGTGATGGCAGGAAATTATCTTTATCAATGTAAGATAAAAGCTGTTTTTTTGCATCAACGATACAATTATTTAATTGATCTTCATCTGCCTGCTTCAAGTATTTAACCTCGAGTACATATTCATGAGGCTCGGCATTGATATCCGGATGTTTTAGTAATTCAAGGTCGAGATAGCCATCATTTGTAATTTCTCTTTCGGAGCGAACATAGTAGTATTTTGCCTGAAAGGCATAAGCCTGAATCGCCATTTTAATATATTTTTCTTCAAACTTCTGAAAATCTCTGTTCGATAGGGATTCCAATAATTTTTGCACTAAAAGCAACAATGGACCAATATTTCCATCGGCAGTATCGTGCATAACCTTACGTACCTCGTAGGCATCATCAATCAAATCTGCTTTCTCCTGCAATAGATAAGCATAATATTGCCAGTATAATTCTTTGATTACATAATTAGGGATCACAAAATTTGGCATTCCATATTTAGTTTCCCCGTTCATTGTAAGATTTCCAAGATAATACAATAAGTTTACAAAGGCAATTCGATCGAAAGGTTTGTCAAAGGAGAATTGATAAATTAGTTCAGTGCTGATGCTGTTATTTTTCAATATTTCATCCAAAACCATTATGTTTTTGTTGAAATCTGCTACCTGAAAAAGCTTTTTAAGCTTTCCATAGTCAGGCATGATATTGGGGTCGAGCATGAGTTTTGGATATCGCTGCTCGTAGGAAAAATTTTTCAAAAAATACAAGACCATATCTGAATTGTACAATTTGTTTTCTGCCTCATTATTAAAACAATAGCCATTGTACCAGTTTCTCAGGTCAGTTTTAATAGCCTCCTCCCGGCTTTTGTCTATGAGGACCAGGTTCAGTAGCTCAGTTAGCTCCTCTTCGGTAAAGCCCATCATATTGTGAAACTGTTTCGATGCGCTTAGGTGAGTTACAATGTTGAAACCACTTGTAAGACCATCCATCGTAACAGGAGAGACCCCGGTAATAAAAAATCGGTCGACAAATCCTTGCTGAGTAGCAATTTTTATTGCCTCATAGAATTTTCGAATATAGCCATCCTGCGAAACCGAGCGTTTGAACTCACTTAGGTCTCTAATAAGAATTTCATTGGTGAAGTGGTCGTACTCATCTATGATGATATAGATTGGAAGATTATCTCCTGTTTTTTCTTTCCAAAGTTTTAAACCCTCGAAAAATTTTTTCATAACACTTCCAGGAGAGCCTGCACTGAGGATATTTTCTATTATTGAAGGCTCTAGAATATTATAACGACCAATAAAAGTGTTCAATGTAGATTTAATGGTTTCAAGAAAATATTTATAGGTTGCCTCCTCCGTTTGGGTATCAATTCCACTGAAATCCATTTTCAAAACCCGATAAGCATTGACACCTTTAGTGGGATTTTGTCCAATGTATAATTTCGAAAAAACCTTTTCGAACTTGTCTTTTTCGAGAATATCATAATAATATTCCAAAATCGACACAAAAAGGCTTTTACCTATTCTTCTAGGACGGAGAAAAATAGAAAATCTTTCTTCAGATTCAAGCAGTTCAACAAATTTTGTCTTATCAACAAAAACATAATCATTTTTGATAAGCTGCTCTATATTGCTGATTCCGTATGGAAATTTTACCTCCAATTGCGCCATAAAAAATATCTTTTGTGCAAATATAGGATTTTTGCAGCAGATAATCAATCCTAAATTTTGGGGTAGGGATATGTAAAAAGGCTGTCCTCTCGGACAGCCTTTTTCTTTTACTAATTCTTAACAAAATGATATTCAAATAAATCCTGTTCAAATCTGCCACGACCAAGAAATTCTTTCATTGTTCCTTTTTCAAAATCCAAAAGGATTGTATGGGTTCCAATAGAATAATAAAAGGCAACAATTTTATCCCAGTATTCGATAGTGTCAAAAACGAAGTAATTTATTTCTTCGAAAGTTTCAGCGTCAATTGTCATCAAACAATCCGGCATTTTATTTCCACTCAAATGAAAAGGACCAAACATTACCTGATTATCGCTTTTACGGATTATGCCCAGACTATCTTTCTCCAAGGTATAAAAAGAGAATAGAGGCTTATCGCCATAATAACTTAGATCATCAAAAATAATCGAGTCGCGAAATATCCGCTTATTTTTAAAATCATACAGCACTGCCGATTCAAAGCTCATTTCAACATCCTCCTCAATCATTTCATCTCCACGGTAATTCCATTCTTTACCCATATACTTGTATTTTTTGCCGCTCATAAATACGCAAATAGAGTCACCCAATTGTGCATATTGAATGTTATTTTCATCATAATAAACGGGCTTAATTTTAATTTTCCTTGAATTCTTCTTTTTTCCAAAGAACTCACCCTCACTAAAGGTAACACTTTCATAAGTATTATCATCGCAACGATTGAACTGCTTATCGGTAAAAAACAGGTTGCATTTGTGATCCATAACAAGATATAGGCTATCGCCAACCTGTTCTTGTATGTAATAATAGTTGGCAGCTATTTTTTCATTCTTTTTTAGCGGTTCAAAATCTTTTTTTACTTTGTTAATCCAATAGTAGCAATCCGCTATTTTCCAATGCCCTTTTTTTACCCTTCTCTCCATGAATTCTGTGATATAACGATCGTTTTCGAGCTTGTTCTTTGCTAACCAGGCATCGTATTTAGCGCGATTTTTTCCTTGAAGCACATACTTAACAAATTTCTCAGAAATATCGAGCTTTGAAAGGTAAAGTTGTTGTTCTTGCACCGTCAGTTTTGTAAATGCCTTTTTATACTCGGGGGCATAATAAGCATACACTGAATTCAAAATTTTTCTGTTTGGAAAAAACAGCTCATTTGCCATTTCAAGTACATCTTTATTCATGACACTGAAATTTCCCCATCCAAACAGGGAATAGTAACTAAGGTCATCATAGTATTTATTTTCAAATAGAAAACTATTGAGCCCTCCATTCAATATTTTTTCATAATCTAATTCTTTGAAGACTGGCAAATCCGGGCTTGGTGTTTTTTTAAGGTCTACGGAATTAAATTGTAGATAATCATATCCGCCCCCTTCCAAATAATAACCATCTGAAAGTCCAATGGCTTTTATCTCATAATGATCAAAATAATTCTTTTGAGCAAAGATTAAATTTGACATCAAAATCAATAAACTAACTTTTAAGTTTTTCATAAGCTTCTGTTTTTTGTTGATTTACGATATTTTTTATTTCAAGGACACAAAAGGTGGCAGCATTAAATTTATAATGCTGATAGTTTTAAAGGTTACAATAAAGTTTAGTGTAGTGGACTCGGTCTTTTAAAAGGTAGGGTTGTGATATAGCTTCGAGGGAAAGAACTTATACATAAGTCTTATAATAGTATCTATAAATCTCTCCAGTGCAATTGTTTAATTACAATTAAATCAATGTAATAAGCTCCCGTTTAACAATAAGCTTCAGTTAAACAGCTTTGAAAAGACATTAAATTGTAAATTTATAACTAATGAGTCTTAATAATAATGTAGTAAAAAAACTAGATGTCAAAACAATCAGTAAACACAGTGTAAATCATTCGAAGTTATCTGAAGTTTAAATGTTGAGGATATTTGATTAGAAAGAATTCTTAAGTATATTTTTCAATCAATTCAATTAAAATATCTCCATGACAAGGGTAAGGTTTGCATGTACAGCCAAGAGTTTTACCTTTTAGCTCATTTAAAGATTGTAAGAGATGTTGGCCATCACCTTTGGTAATCCACTCTCGGTACAATTCAAGTGCTTCCTCCCTTGATTCAACTAGAATAAAAGGTGATGAACCCTCTGGTTTATGAGTATATGGATTTGACCATTTTGCTGGACGTCCAATGTAGAGGTCATACTTCTCACGTTTGCAATGAACAACTTTTGTTTCCATGTTATACAATTTAAAAGTTTACAAAAAATCAAATCTAATCTGGCCATAATGCCTGTGATTTTTGACCTATTGAATGAAAAAAAATTATTAAATTTTTTTTGGAGTACTATCACTTTTCAATATTAAGCTTATAGGTATTAACACTATAACTTAGTCTTGAACTGATATCTATAAATCTTCCCAGTCCAATTCTTCAATATAATTATCGTCATCATCAAACTCATCATCAATTTCATTATAAGTTTCAATTAAGACCGGTTCATAAAAATCATCAAAAAGAACAGCATCGAGTACGGCATCTTCAAAAACAACATTGATCAAAATGGCATTGTTAAAATTTGCATAACTAAGATTGGCTCCTGTAAAATCGACATCTTTCAAAATACAATTACTAAAATTGGCAAAGGACAAATCGGCATTTTTGAAACTAACAAAATCCATATATTTTCCACTAAAATCAAATTCAAAAAAACAATAATCATCGAAATCATCAAAAAGTAAAACCGAATCTAAAAAATATCCTTCTTTCAATTTTAATGGTACATAAGTTACTTCTTCAATTTCATTTCCATCAATAAGCTCATAATTACTATCCCGCTGAATTTCCTTTACATCAAAACAATCTTTAAATGTTGTATCAACCATATTTGCATCGTCAAAATTTGTATCACTCAAATCACAATTCAAAAAAACTGCGCCCTCTAAATTTGCCTCTTCAAAATTGGCCCCATCCAACTCACAGTCTATAAAAATTGCCCCCTCAAGGTCGGCACACGAAAAATTAACATCGTAAAGAAACAGATAATCAAAAACAAGATCCATCAAGGGTAAAGAGCCGAAGCAGGTTTCAGAAAAATCATAGGAGTTACCGATGAACCATTGATCAAGATCTCTTGGCAATACAACCCCCTTCATGCTTTCGTAACTCTCGCTGTACAAATTAGACTCACTAAAATCAGCACCAACTACCTCGCCATTAATTTCAAAATTTCCATAAAAAGTTGCTCCTCTAAAATCACCCCATAAACATAAATCATAAAAATCATAACGCCATGTCAAAGTCGAGTCGACAAATAAACAATTAATAAATTGACATTCCGCTAAAATCAACCAGTCTAAGTGTTTATTACTAAAATCACAATCAAAAAATTTGCACGAGATATAGTAAAGGTCAGGGTCAATTTCTTTTCCCATGCCTTCAAAATCTGATTCTTCAAATTTAAGCTTTGCGTCATTGAAAAAATCGGGGATTTGTGTTATTGTACATTTGTAAATCTCAATCTCGTCAAACTTGCAATTGTTAAAAGTACCACTTAAAAAATCATTGTCAATTTTTGCATTCATAACTTGTAGACAGTTAAAATGACAATCTTCAAATTTACTGTCTATTAAAATTAAACTATCCACAAAAAT
>JBIPOO010000109.1:0-12340 GCA_044379045.1 Saprospira sp. | reverse complement strand
TAGCTACAGGACTTTCAGCAGGTACCTACCAAGTTACTGCTACCGATGTCAATGGTTGTTCGGTCAGCAATTCAGTAACCCTCACTCAACCATCAGCAGTAACTGCCACGGTTTCCTCTTCGGTCAGCGTCAGCTGTTTCGGACAGGCAACTGGTACAGCCACAGCAGCAGGTTCGGGGGGAACGGGTACTTATACTTATCTTTGGAACAGCATTCCGAGTCAAAGCTTAGCAACAGCAACGGCTTTGGCTGCAGGTACTTACCGCGTCACAGTTTCGGATGTCAACAGTTGTACAGCAACAGCAAATGTAACTATCACACAACCTGTAAGTGCTGTAAGTGTTACAGCCTCTGTCAGTTCAAACTACAACGGTTCACAAATCACCTGTAATGGCGCATCTAATGGAGCAGCAACAGCATCAGGTAATGGTGGAACAGGTGTCTTTACCTATCTTTGGAGCAACGGACAAAGCGCTGCAATAGCTACAGGACTTTCAGCCGGTACCTACCAAGTTACCGCTACCGATGTCAATGGCTGTTCGGTCAGCAATTCAGTAACCCTCACTCAGCCATCAGCAGTAACTGCCACGGTTTCCTCTTCGGTCAGCGTTAGCTGTTTCGGAGAGGCAACTGGAACTGCCACAGCAGCAGGTTCGGGCGGAACGGGTACTTATACTTATCTATGGAATACTATTCCAAGTCAAAGCTTAGCAACAGCAACAGCTTTGGCTGCAGGTACTTACCGCGTCACAGTTTCGGATGTCAATAGTTGTACAGCAACAGCAAATGTAACTATCACAGAACCTGTAAGTGCTGTAAGTGTCACAGCCTCTGTCAGTTCAAATTACAACGGTGCACAAATTACTTGTAATGGAGCATCAGACGGAGCGGCAACAGCATTAGGTAATGGTGGAACAGGTGTCTTTACTTATCTTTGGAGCAACGGACAAAGCGCTGCAATAGCTACAGGACTTTCAGCCGGTACCTACCAAGTTACAGCTACCGATGTCAATGGTTGTTCGGTCAGCAATTCGGTAACACTTATTCAACCAAGTTTAATCGTTTTGACTACTCGCGTCGATACCTTGCCAAGTGGCACTCAGGTTTCCTGCGATGGGGCGAGCGACGGTTCGGCTAGGGTTACAGCCACAGGTGGAACTATTGTAACAACCTACAGCTATCTTTGGTCAAATGGACAGACTACCTCAGTAGCAACAGCTTTGGCTGCAGGAACTTATACAGTAACAGTAAGCGATGCAAACGGATGTTTCAATACTGCAAATGTAACAGTTTTCGATCCAAATGGAATTTCACTTACAGCTGCTGTTACTTCCAATTATAATGGGGCTCAGATTAGTTGTTTTGGATTGTCGAACGGAACAGCAGCAGCTACGGCTAGTGGTGGAACCGGTATATTGACTTATTTATGGTCAAATGCTCAGACATCTATAGTTGCAACTGGCCTTTCAGCATCAAACTATACGGTAACTGTTACAGATATCAATGGCTGTTTTAGAACGGCAAATATCACAGTGACACAACCTACTGCAGTCTCTGTAAGTATAGCAGTCGATACTTTCTCTACTGGCACACAAATTAGCTGTAATGGTGCTTACGATGCTGAGGCTATTGCAATAGCAAGTGGCGGAACAGGAACATACAGCTACCTTTGGAGTAATGCACAGACCAATGCAATTGCGACAGCATTGGGTGCGGGTATTTATCAGGTAACTGCAACGGATATAAATGGCTGTTCAGCAAGTCGAAATGTTACCATAGCTGAACCTACTCCTATCGTCCTCAGCATAATAATTGATACTTTTGGCAGCGGCACTCAAATTAGTTGTCATGGTTCAGCCGATGGTTTGGCTACGGCCAACGGAAGAGGTGGTACAGGTGGATTTACCTATGTTTGGAGCAATGGTCAAACGACTGCAACTGCAACAGGATTATCAGCCGGTGTTTACTCAATCACTGCTACCGATGCTAATGGCTGTACAATTTCTCGTAGCATCACAATTACAGAACCTAGTGCAGTTAGTATAAGTATTGCAATTGATACTTTCCCAACAGGTACTCAAATCAGTTGTTTTGGTGCTAGTGATGGAGCTGCAACTGCCTTTGCAAATGGCGGAACTGGAGCATTTACTTACCTTTGGAGCAATGGACAAAGCACTGCATCGGCGAGCGGTCTAAGTGCAGGTATATACAGTGTGACGGCAAGTGATGTAAACGGATGTACCCTAAGTAGCGCTGTTACAATCAGTCAGCCGACTTTATTGAGCGTGACCGTAGCAATAGACACCTTTAGTTTAGGTTCACAAATTAGTTGTAATGGGTCAAGTGATGCTGAAGCAACAGCAACTGCAAGCGGAGGAACCCCTGCATACAGTTATCAATGGAGTAATGGTCAGAACAGTGCCACAGCAACAGGTTTGGCTGCCGGATCTTATAGTCTTACAGCCAGCGATGCTAATGGATGTACAGCTACTGCTACAATTACAATCACTGAGCCTTCTGCATTGACATTGACGGTTGATGTTGATACGCTCAACAGCGGTACGCAGATTTCATGTAATGGAGCTTCCGATGCAACAATATCTGCAATCGTAAGTGGTGGTACGGGAACCTACAGTTATATTTGGTCAAACGGTCAGACTTCGGCATTGATCAGCGGACTTTCAGCAGGCGTTTATGCTGTTACAGTTTCAGATGCCAATAACTGCTCCGAAACTGCTTCGGTAACAGTTACCCAACCATCTCAAATTACCATCTCTACTGCTTCTTTGAGTTATTCCGGCTTTGGTGTGAGTTGTAATGGAGTATCAGATGGTCAGATAAACAGCAGTGTTTCAGGTGGAACAGCTCCTTACACCTATCTTTGGTCGAACGGACAGACTACATCTGGCATAAGCGGACTTGCAGCTGGTTCTTATTCACTCACATTAAGCGATGCGAATGGATGTAGTGCTGTAGTTTCGGCGATATTGACCCAACCTGATACATTATTGAGTACTGTTACCATCAATAACACAGTAAGCTGTAGCGGACTTTCAGATGGTGCTGTATTTCTAACGGTAAGTGGAGGAATGGGTACTTATCAGTATGCCTGGTCGAATGGGGCAAGCACGGGTTCTGTATCCGGTCTGTCAGCAGGAGTATACACAGTTACTGTGAGTGACTTGAATGGTTGCAGCTTTGTACACAATTCAGTTATAATGTCAGAACCTGCTATCCTGATTATCGATGGAAGAGGACAGGATCCGTCTTGTCAATTGCCAAATGGAAGCGTGAATGTTACAGTCAGTGGCGGAACAGCACCTTATGGTTATCTTTGGTCAAATGCTGAAACGACAGAGGATATCAGTGGACTGAACTCCGGTATTTACAGTCTTACAGTGACAGATACCCGTGGTTGTGAGATTATTTTCATCGATACAATCGTTCAAAATAATATTCCGATTGCAATAAGCGGAGCGATAACATCAAGTATTTGTTATCAGGAAAATACTGGTTCTATAGTAGTAAGTGCAAGCGATGGAATAGCACCTTACAGCTACATTTGGACAAACGGCGTGAGCGGTAATTATATCGATGAGCTTGCCGAAGGAAGTTACACAGTGACTGCAACAGATGCAAGCGGCTGTACAGCATCAGCTTCTTTTGAAGTACAGATTTTGGAAGATACACTTTCGCTTAGCCTGAGCAGCCCGATCTATGCAAATGGATTTAATGTCTCGACCCATGCTGCTTTTGACGGATTCATCAATTCTAGTATACAGGGCGGTGTAGGTCCATACAGCTATAGTTGGTCAAATGCTGCCACAACGGTGAATTTGGGCAATTTATCGGCAGGTTTTTATACCCTTGTAGTTGTCGATTCAAACGGATGTTCGGTAAATGCTTCAATTTGGCTTAATCAACCTGGCCCTGGTTTGCCCGAAATGCCGGAAGGAATCTCACCGAATGATGATGGTAAAAACGATGTTTTTGTAATCAGGAATATTGAGTTTTATCCCGACAATGATATCTATATCTACAACAGATGGGGTGAAGAATTGCTCAATCTCAAGGCTTACGATAATAGTTCGGTCAGATGGAGAGGAGAGAACAAGGATGGTGATAATCTTCCTGAGGGAACCTATTATGTAGTGGCAATTATCAATGTAAACGGAGTGGATTTGGTGTTGAAAGGACATGTTGATATCCGTAGATGATTAGCCCATGGGAAGGGTGCTGTTTTCCCCGGCAGCCCCTTCCAATTTTTATCAATCAGATTAAAATTAATATATTATGAAAAATATAATTTTAAGTTTAGCCCTGCTGTTTTCTGCTACATTTGGTTTTGCGCAGCAGGAATTGCAGATGAGCCATTACCTTTTTAATGGCCTTATGTGGAATCCGGGTTATAGCGGAAGTTATAAATATACCCGATTTACAGCCATGTACCGACATCAGTGGACCAGTTTTCCCGGTGCCCCGCGCACAGGTATTTTTACGGCCGACTTGCCAATGGTACATGATAATATGGGACTTGCATTGCAACTGGTTACCGATCATATTGGCGTTAGTTCTATGAATGAGATTTTTGTAAATTATGCTTATCAGGTTCGTTTGAATAAAAAAATAAGCCTCGGATTGGGCATCAAGGCAGGCGTATCGCTATACAATGCCAAGTTGAGCGACTTAATGGTATGGGACGAGGGCGATGTGGAATTTGATAACAATATTCGAAATATGGTTATTCCGAAATTTGGCTTTGGTGCATATCTGCATGGTGAAAATTTTTATGTAGGTGCCTCGGTACCTACGCTTTGGGCCTACGATGACGATCATGAGTTAAATCTTAATATCAATGAATCGAGTTGGTTGAGACGGCATTATTTCATTTCAGCAGCTTATGTTATCAGGTTAGATGAAGAATTTACATTAAAGCCTTCTACTATGTGTAAATATGTCAGAAATGGTACTTTCCAAAGTGATATGAATTTAACCTTAGGGTATAAAGACATGGCTTTTCTGACCTTTGGATATCGTACCAATGCTGCAGCAATGGCTATGCTCGAAATCAGACCTATTGAAACGCTGCGTATTGCCTATGCATTCGATTTGTCAACGCCAAAATATCTAAGAATCTATGGGGGTACCACCCATGAATTTCTTGTTGGTTTCGACTTGGCCCCAAAGATTGCGAAATACAAATCGCCCCGTTATTTCTAATTTTTTATAGCTGAATCTGTTGTGAATAAGCTATTATTAACTAATAATCAATATTATGAGAGCATATATCATTTTAATTTGCATGGCACTAATGATGATAGCCTGTCGTTCCGGACAAATCAATCGCGGAGATGCAGCCTATGAGAACATGGCTTATAAAAAGGCTATTAAACATTATGAAAAAGCCATGAATGGCAAAAAAGATCCTAAGCTTCATGCTAAAATTGCTGCTTCCTACGATAAAATGAACAATACGGCCAAGGCCGAGGAGCATTATGCCAAGGCTATGGAAAGCGAAGATGTTGAGCCATCTGTAAAATTAGCTTATGCTAAAACTTTATTGGCAAATGGCAAGCAAGCAGAAGGTCTCAGTGCTATGAACCGTTTTGTCGCTGAACATCCCGAGGATCCCAATGCCAGAGAATGGGCTCTAAAAAGTACTAAAGAAGGTGAATTTGCTGAATATCATGAGCGTAGAGTGATGGTTGAATTGTTGGATCTCCCTAATTTTACAGCTGCTTTTTCCCCCTATCCGGTCAAAGATTATTTGTATTTTACAGCAGAAAAAAATGTGACCGAAGGCGAAAATCCTAATCCATGGAATGGTAAATCATTTCTCGATATTTACCGCATCAGACATGCTTCTCCTTTCAACCTGAAAAGTGTGGAGGCTGTCAGTGGTCAGATAAACACAAAGTTGCACGACGGGCCAATTTCGGTGGATTCAGCGTCGGGTTTTGCCTATGTGACCAGAAGTGCGCTTAATAAAAACAATAAAAGGAAATTGGATGAGCAGGATGTTAATCAGCTTAAAATCTCAGTTTTTAACATCGTTGAAAATGGAGAATGGGTTTTTACAGGTGACTTGTTATTCAATGAGTCAAACAGTTCAACAATGCACCCCAGTATTACAGAGGATGGCAGAACCTTGTTTTTTTCATCCGACAGGCAAGGAGGAGTGGGTGCAGCCGACCTTTACATGGTAAGTTATAATGGAACTGCATGGGGGGAACCCATAAATCTGGGTGCCGATATCAATTCTTTCGGTAATGAGGTTTTTCCTTTTTCGAGACATCGCGATACACTTTTTTTTGCATCGAACGGTCATGGCGGAATGGGCGGACTTGATATCTTTGTGACTACTTTCGATGGCCAGAAATGGTCGCATCCCCGAAACCTGAAAGCACCATTCAATACACATTTCGATGACTTTTCACTCTATCGAAGCGATGACGGTAAAAGTGGATTTTTTGCTTCGAACAGAGGCGGGAAAGACCAAATTTACAGCTGGGATATTCAAGACCCGCAATTTTTAATTGTTGGAAAAGTGGTGGATTTTGATAAAGACCCTGTTAAAAACGCTTTGGTCATGCTGAGCGGGAAAAACTCAATAGATTCGATACTTACAGACCCGAAGGGGAATTTTGAAATGCCACTCGATTGGAACCGGGAATATAACATAAGTGGAAAAAAAGAAACTCAGACCACAGAAACCTTAGCGATAAGCACCATGGGTCTCGAAAAATCTGACACCTTCCGCGTAGAGCTCAATCTGGAAGGTCCTGAGTTTTTGGTGCGTGGCTATGTCATTGACAAAAATTCTAAACAAAGACTTTCTGAGGTCAATGTCGAACTGCTCAATGCTGACGAAACTAAGCTTAACGTTATAAAAACGGGTGCAAGTGGTGAATTTAGTTTCAAACTCAATAGAAATGAACAATACAGTATTTATGGCAACAAGAAAAAATACTTTACCCGAATGGTAGCGGTATCCACAGTTGGACTAAAAGAATCTAAAACGTTTGAAGTCGTCCTGGAACTGGAGGAGGTAAAAGAAAAAACAACCATCGTGCTTAACAATATTTATTACGATTTTGATAAATGGTTTATTAGAAAAGATGCGGTAGGAGATCTGGATAATCTGCTGCGTTTTATGAAAGATAATCCCGGAACTAAAATTGAAATGAGTTCGCATACCGACAGCAGGGGTAGCAATAGCTACAATTTGGCACTTTCTGACAAAAGAGCTAAATCGGCAATGGATTATCTCATAGAGCGAGGCGTAGGCCGCGATAGGATGCAGTTTAAAGGTTATGGAGAAACTAAACTTGTGAACGAATGTAAGGATGGCGTAAAATGTACCGAAGAAAAGCATCAGGCCAACAGAAGAACAGAATTTACAGTTTTAAAATTAGATTAGCACGCATTGTAATTTAATTGAGCCTGCAGAGTTTTTTCTGCAGGCTTTTCTTATGACGAAAAGTTAATAAACCAGAATTTTTTTATATTGTGTTCGATTTGGTAAAGTTTTTGGATATCTTCGCTGAATTCCTGACATTAGATTTTAAAACAAATTAAAAAAAATGTGCTTATGAAACAGTTTTTTCTTTCGGCAATCATCTTTATGTTTTTCCTTTCATTCGCCTCGGCTCAGGTGAAAACTACCCTGAAGGAAGAGAATCGTACCTGCAGCAAAGGATCTCAACCTGCACTTGTACTTAATATCCCAAACACAAGTGCTGATAAAGTAAGAGATACCTGGGAGTCTTTTATCAAAAGCTATAAAGGCAAAACAGATTACAACAAGAAAGATAAAGAAGTTTTTACTGATGATGCGCTGATTAAGGAAATGAGCGAGAATACAGTTGACATCATTGCCCGTATTGACGAAACCGAAAAAGGATCGGAACTTACAGTTTGGTTCAATTTGGGTGTTACCTTTCTTTCTCAGAAAGAATTTTCAAAGCAATTTGAAATTGCACGTAAACTTCTTGAAAAATTTTCAGATAAACTTTCGGCCGATTTACTCGAAGAACTACTTAAAGAACAAGAGAAAATCCTTAAAAAGCTTGAAGGTGACTACAAAGATCTGGAAAGAGATGAAGAAAAACGTAAGAAAGATATCGTAGACTACAAAGAAACTATCCGCAAAATGGAAGAAAATATCAAAAAGGCCGAAGAAGATATTAAAATTAAAATAGAGGAAAAAGCAAAGAAAAAGACTGAAGTTGACGAGCAAACTAAAAAAGTTAACGAAGTAAAAAATGATATTAAAAAATCTCAAAAATAATTTTTGAGCCAACATTTTTGAAATAAGCTACGTTATTTATATTAACTAAGCTTTTTCAGCTTTTAATACAATAAACAAAGGAGAAATAGGGCAATGCCGGCTGGGTGTTGTCCTATTTTTTATGCCCTGTTCAACGATTTGCAAAGAATCATTATCTTTGTAACCATTAAAATGCTAAATGATGTCTCGTAAAAATATTTTTCTGTTTCTGATGTTGCTAACTTTTAAAGTTTTAGCACAGCCATCTGTAAATATCGGCAGTTGGGAATCCTTTATTTCATACAACAATGCCCAGGCAGTTACAGCTACCGAAAATACCATTTTTGCTGCCAATGAACTGAGTATCAGCAGTTACAATCTGGATGATTATACCTTGCGTATTTATAATAAAATTACAGGTTTGAGCGATATGGGCATTAGTACAATATCCTTCAATAAACCTTACAATACACTCATTGTAGCTTATCGAAACGGTAACATAGATTTAATGAAAAGTGGTGGAAGAGTTGTAAATAAACCAGCAATCAAACAAAACACCATCATCACCGGCGACAAATCGGTGAAGCATATTTTTTGCGATAGCAATATGGTTTATTTCTCTACCGATTTTGGTCTGGTGAATTTTGATATGGAATTGGAGGAGTTTGGTTTTACAACTTTTACCCCAAATGTGAAGGTTAAAGCTTCGGCCCGAATGGGCAATTCACTTTTTATGTCAACAGTAAACGGAATTTACGCGGCTCCTTTAACGGTGAATTTACTCGATTTTAACAACTGGTCAAGATCGGGGACAAATAATGGCATTTTGAACGATGTATATGAATCAGGATCTATGGCGCTGATGTCAGGCAAGCTTTACGCTGATGTGAACGATACGGTAATGGTCTACAATGGTAACAGTTGGTCACACATAACTACCTTTTACTTCAATGAAAATCTTACACTTCCTTACTGCTACAGCGGCTATGCCAATTTAAAGATGCAGCTTAATCCTTTTAATACATTTATCAGCATTGCTACAGGCTCAAATTTTGTTTTTTTATTAGATTTAGATGGGAAATTGATCAAACAATACTATGACCCGCAACAAAATGGAACTATTTACGATGCTTTACTCGACCGAAGTACAACGCTCTGGACAGCAAGTGATGGAGGCTTAAAACGACTGCTACCCAATGGATCTGTCGAACTGGTTAGTTTTCCCGGGCCATATACCAACAGAATTTCCGATATGGCGGTTAGTAGTTTTGGTTCTCTTTGGTGTGCCGGCGCTTCCAGAAGTCTGCTCGGGCCTCAGTTCGACCCCAGCGGAGCATACCGTTACAGTAATCGAAACTGGGAAAATTTCAATGAGCGCAATTATCAGGAATTTATTGGGATTTACGATATCAATTCGGTAGCGGTTCACCCCAAAAACAAATCGGCCTATTTTGGCTCACTTATGAGTGGTATTATAAGAATAACAGCCGATGATTCTATACAAATAACCGATGCTTTGACAGCGGGAACTACACTTAGCTATGCTACCGGTAATGCAGGAGTCACAAGGGTAGCCGGCCTTGTTTTCGATGAGGATGAAAATCTTTGGATTGCCAATAATCTGACGCTCGATCCCATTGTACTTTGGAAAAAAGATGGGTCCTGGAATAGCTTTCCATTTTCATACAGCGAATTTTCCTATATGGATATCGACCGCTTTGGTAATCTTTGGCTGATGCGCCGCGACGGACAGGTGACGGTTTATGATCCGGGAAGCGATATAGACGATGCTTCTGATGACAGGCACATTACGCTCAATAATTCGAACAGTAATTTGGGCGGAAACGTAACATCAATATGTGCCGACCGGGAAGGCATTATGTGGGTGGGAACTACAAATGGTGTAACAATTTACAGCTGTAATGTTTTAGAGAGCAATTGTCCCGGTTTGAGACCTATCATAAATCCCGATAATTTCAACGGCCGACTTTTGGAGGCAGAGGTGGTTAGAACCATCGCTGCCGATGGTGCCAACAGGAAATGGATAGGTACCGATAATGGTTTATTCCAACTCGATGCTGAAAATTACGAGCAGCTCGCTTTTTACAATGAGGAAAATAGCCCACTCTTTAGCAATAAGGTCACGAAAATTGCGGTAGACGGTTCCTATGGAATGATTTATATAGCCACAGAGAAAGGTCTCCAGGGTTTGAGGGCAGAGGCTACCAATGCGGTGAATTTTATGAATCGAAGCAATGTATTGGTTTTTCCAAATCCAGTAAGGCCCGATTATGACGCAGAAGTTGCCATCAAAAATCTTGCAGAGGATGCTAACGTTAAAATTACCGATATCAGTGGTAATCTGGTATTTGAGCAACGTGCTTTTGGGGGCCAGGCAGTCTGGAACCTGAACAATTATCTTGGGCAGAAAGCAGCCCCCGGAGTTTATCTGGTTTTTGTGGTGAATGATGACGGAACCCAAAAATTGGTGACAAAATTTGCAGTTGTTCGCTAGTTTTTTGGCAAAATTCATTTAATATGTTTACTTTGCACTGAATTTAAAGTCTCAGATATATGATACAGAACTTCATAAAGGAAAAATTTGCGAAACTTCCCAGGCCGCTTCGTAATAAATACGTTGTGGTGCTGATTTTTTTTGGTCTTTGGCTTACTTTTTTTGATAAGCACAGTCTTTACAAACAAATTCAGTTGCAGGGTACTTTGGCTGAATTGAAAACCAAACAGAGCTTTTTTAAAGGTGAAATAAAAAAAGACAGCGAAAAAGCATTGGAACTCAGTTCAGATGACAAAAATCTTGAAAAGTTTGCCCGTGAGGAACATCTCATGAAAAGAGACGATGAAGATGTTTTTATTTTTGTTGAAAAGAAAAAGTAAGAAAAAATTGCTTAATTATTATTGCAAGGCTTTTTGGCAAAATAAATAATAATGCATACATTTGGGCAATTCTGAATAAACCATATGCCGTCGGAAATACGGCACCAATTCATAACCTGTTAAACATCTTTTTCATGTCGGTATTAGTAAATAAACACTCAAGAGTCATTGTACAGGGCTTTACGGGAAAAGAAGGGTCTTTCCACGGCCAGCAAATGATTGAATACGGAACAAATGTTGTGGGTGGAATTACCCCGGGCAAAGGTGGTACTTTACACTTAGATCGTCCCGTTTTCGACACGGTTTACGACGCAGTCAAAAAAGAAGGCGCCAATGTTTCTATCATTTTTGTTCCGCCGGCTTTTGCAGCCGATGCTATCATGGAAGCAGCCGATGCCGGAATTGCTTTGGTTGTTTGTATAACCGAGGGTATTCCTGTACAGGATATGATAAAAGCCAAAAAGTTTATCAAGGATAAAGGCGTTCGACTCATTGGTCCAAACTGTCCGGGTATCATCACGCCGGGTGAAGCTAAGGTAGGTATTATGCCTGGTTTTATTCACCGTCCGGGCCGCGTTGGTATCGTTTCAAAATCGGGTACACTCACATACGAAGCTGTAGATCAGGTAACTAAGGCAGGTATGGGACAATCAACTTGTATCGGAATCGGTGGTGACCCTATCCTTGGTACGCCAATGATCGAAGCTGTACAACTCCTTATGGCAGATCCTGACACAGACGGTATTATCATGATTGGTGAAATCGGCGGTCAAATGGAAATTGAAACTGCACGTTGGATCAAGCAACATGGCACTAAACCTGTAGCGGGTTTCATTGCTGGTCAAACAGCTCCTAAAGGTCGCAAAATGGGCCATGCCGGTGCAATTGTAGGTGGTGACGACGATACTGCCGAGGCTAAATATGCTGTAATGCGCGAGTGCGGAATTCTCACTGTGCAGTCTCCTGCTCAAATTGGTATCACAATCGTTGATGCACTGAATGGAAAATAAATTAAAGTTTTATAAAGATTCAAAATCCCCGTTGCTAAGTAGCTTCGGGGATTTTTTTATGAATCTTTTTTTATTAAAAAATTGCTCATCACGTTGTGCGTTTCAGGGTGTAAAGTTGGATTCGTTTAGTTGTTTTACTTATTTACCTGTAATGCAATATCATTTT
>JBIPOO010000358.1:0-3445 GCA_044379045.1 Saprospira sp. | reverse complement strand
CCCGATACCAATGTTTCGCTGCCTTCACTAACCGAAAAAGACCTTGTGGATCTGGAATTTATCATGAGTCTGCCTTTCAACTGGATAGCACTATCCTTTGTGCGTACTGCCAAGGATATACATGACCTTCGACAGCGCCTTCAGGACAGAAAACATCAGGCAAGAATAGTGGCCAAAATCGAAAAACCAGAAGCCATTAAAAATATCGATAGTATCATAGATGCCACAGATGCCGTCATGATTGCCCGTGGTGACCTTGGCGTGGAAACGCCTATGGAGCGATTGCCGATGCTGCAAAAAATGATTATTAAAAAATGTCTCGAAAAAGCTAAACCTGTAATCGTCGCCACGCAGATGATGGACAGTATGATTAAAAATCCATCTCCTACCCGCGCTGAAATTATCGATGTGGCAAATGCCGTTATTGACGGTGCCGACACTGTTATGCTTAGTGCAGAAACTGCTGCCGGAGATCATCCTGTAAAAGTGGTAGAAGCCATGCGCCGAATTATTCATGAAGCAGAAAAAACCGATACTGTTTACAATCGTGGCTTACTTCCAAGTAAGGAATCTGAATCTTACATTTCGGATGCGGTTTGCTATCTCTCCTGTAACCTGGCACAACAGGTCGATGCCAAAATGATCATTGGTGTTACCAAATCTGGATACACTGGTTTTATGGTATCGAGCTATCGCCCAAAGGCCGATATCATCATATTTTCATCCGATACCAATCTGCTTAAATCTCTAAACATGGTTTGGGGCATCAGAGGATTTTATTACGATAAATTCACCACAACCGATGATACCATTCAGGATGTTATTAACATTCTGAAAGACGCGCATCTGCTAGAATCTGGTGATATTGTCATCAATACAGGTTCTATGCCTTTGCATGAGCGCAAGAAAACAAATATGTTAAAGGTTACAGTGGTTAAATAATCTTCAAATCCTAATCTCGTCCCAAAAAAGAGACAAATTTTCTATTTATCTCATTTTCAAATCATCTAATTACCTCATTTTCAAATCAACAGATGTGGAATCTCAATAATAAAAAAGTCCTTATTAGCGGTGCAACAAAAGGTATCGGAAGGGCTATTGCAATTGAATGCATGCAGTTAGGTGCCGAGGTTTGGATTTGTGCAAGGACTGAATCGGATATCAAAAAAATGATACTTGACTTTGCTGATTTAGGCTTTAAAATAAAAGGAACTGCAGTTGACATTGCGAGTGCTGATGGCAGAATGGAACTGATGCGTGAAATTGAATATCATTGGGGCAAGCTAGATGTTCTAGTTAACAATGCTGGCATCAACATCAGAAAAAGTACCTTGGATTATGAATCGGCAGATTTTGACAAAATAATGTCAGTTAACCTCAATTCAGCATGGGAAATGAGCCGTTTATGTTTCCCCTACCTAAAAGAAAGTCGCGGAAATATTGTGAACATAAGTTCAACTGCCTCGCAACGTGTGGTTCGAACTTCTACAGCCGCCTATGCGATGAGCAAAGCCGCAATGGAACAAATGACTAGATTCCTTGCGGTAGAATGGGGGCCGCATCAAATCAGGGTGAATGCAGTACTTCCCTGGTACACTTCAACCGAATTGGCCGAACAAGTGCTAAAAGATCCTGAGAAAAAAGAAAGAATTCTGGAGCGTACTCCACTACTTAAAATTGGACAACCCGGAGAAGTTGCAAGAGCAGTAGCTTTTCTGGCAATGCCCGCTGCCTCTTACATAACTGGTGTTTGCCTCCCAGTTGATGGCGGATTTATGGCATTAGGATTATAAGATATCAATCAACTTTCAAAAATAAGCTAATATGAAAACTTACCTCTTACCTTTAATAATTTTACTCTTTAGCGCTTCATTTTCAATGGCACAGGGCGATGCTAAAAACAATAAAAAATTATATAACCCCGAGGCTGATGCGAAAAAAGACTTAGCAAATGCTATAAAAACCGCTAAAAAAGAGAAAAAGCATGTTTTACTTCAGATTGGAGGCAACTGGTGCGGTTGGTGTATTGCTTTTGATAAAAAAGTGAATGAAAGCGAGGAATTAAAAAAACTGATGAATGATAATTATGTAATCTACCATCTCAACTATAGTAAGGAAAATAAAAACACCGAAGTTTTAAAAGAGCTCGACTTTCCACAAAGATTTGGCTTTCCCGTTTTTGTAATCTTAGATGCAGATGGCAAACGTCTGCACACTCAAAACTCTGCCTATCTCGAAGAGGGTGAAGGGCATAGCGTCGAAAAAATTAAGGATTTTCTTAATAACTGGACGGTTAAAGCACTAGATCCCGATAGTTACAAAGATTAAGATAGATTTTCAAATAAAAAGAATTTCCCCCTCCTTTTATTCATTTGGCATAATGCGACTCTGCTAATAATTCAAATCTAATTTAACCTTTATTTTCTAAGCTTCAATGACGCTACTGCTCAAATCGGCGTTCTTTAAGTCAAGCTTACTTTGGTTAACGATTGAAAAAACAGGTATTATAAAGCTAATTACGCTTCATTGGCTGCTGCACAGCTATGTCAAATATCTTCTTGAAAATAGCACAGACCTACGCTACATTCAGGAACTATAAGGCCACAATAGTATTAAAACCACTGAAATTCACACCCATGTAAGCACGAAAAATATTCAAAAAACAAAAAGACCTTTTTTGATTTACAGATTTTATTTGTTATGTTTGCTAGTGATTGTTTATGCTGGCTCATAGAGCTGATTTGGAGTTAAAAGAGAAGTTTTGATTGGGGTATAAGCTAGTTATAGACAAGCGTAACAGACGACACAACAACCATGAAACAGAAAGAAAATTATCTAAACATCAGGAAAATATATAAACTTAACAGCGGACTTTTTTCCGACACGACAGCCCAACGCTTCCTGTTTTATTTTTTAACCATTAAAAAAAATAAAAAATGAAATACTTGTTATCAAGATTTGGTGGTCATGGCTTAATTATAGGTAAAGGCAAATCAAGCGAAGAAAACTTACCTGAAGACCAATCGTTGGAAAATCTATTAGAAAATCATGTATTTGAAATGAAGGGCTTCACATATCTTTCAAGTTATGAGATGATGCCCGAATTTATGGGAGCCTATAAAAACCTGACCCAAAACGCTATAAAGATTGCAGAAATAGAGCATGATTTTGGTGAAGTGATGTTGCAATATGATGTTACAGTAAACACGAGTGTATATTTTTCACAGATTCGTTATAGTAATGTGTTTGCTGTTTACCTTAAAACAGATTTCAAAAGTGTCGAATCATTAATAGGTAAAATTGACCCATCATATGACTGGGTGTTAACAATCCATGCACTTGATAAAAATACAGAGGAAGTAAAAAAAGCAATGCCACAAATATTGCACATTACCTTAATAACTTTGATTTATGAAATGGGAATAAAAGATACCACATGTGATGT
>JBIPOO010000108.1:0-12442 GCA_044379045.1 Saprospira sp. | reverse complement strand
ATTATTTAATCCCCTAAATTTATAGATCATGAAAAATTTAATTTTTTGTATTAGTTTTGTATTCCACATGCTTTTGTTGGTATTTATAGTGTCATTTCAATCAAATTATTTGTTTGCACAAAATTTTAGCAATATTCAAAAGGTAGTTGAGGCGCCTAGAAGCTTTCCTTCAAATCGGGACAATCATTTTGGGCATTCCGTTTCAATAGACGGCAATTTTGCCATTGTCGGTGTGCCGGGTGGTAATAGTGCTGGTAATACTTTTGGTGGTGTTGCCTACATATATGAAAAAATAAATACAGGGTGGGTTCTAAGACAGCGCTTGGTTTCAAATGACTCATCTTCAAGTAATAAATTCGGATGGTCGGTATCTATTAAAGGTGATTTGGCAATAGTTGGTGATCCTGACTACAATATTCCCCAAAATATTACAAACTCTGTCGGTAGAGCTTATATATTTCAAAGAAATACTAGTGGTATTTGGGTGCAGGTTAGCCAACTTAATTCAACAAACCCTGATCCTAACGGACAATTCGGGTATTCAGTATCAATTGAGGCAAATCATGCAGTGGTAGGCCAATATGGTTCAGTTCCAGGTAGAACTTACGTTTTTTCTCGAATTAGTCCTAATTGGTTACTGTCACAAACCTTATTGGGAGATAACCCCACAGGTGGTTTTGGTGTTTCTGTGGACATTGATAATGATAAAATTATTGTAGGTCAGGGTTTTGATAATTTTGGCAATACTAATACATCTGACATAGGTTCTGCGTTCATATTTGAGAACAATAATGGTATTTGGACTATGATGCAGAAACTATTTTCAAATGACAGCGATCCAAATGACTTTTTTGGGTGGTCAGTTGCGATAAGCCAAGATAGAGCTATTGTTGGCAGCTACCCACATGTTTTTGATCAATTTGGTAATGATTCAATTTTTTGGGCCGGTGCAGCTTATATTTTTAGGGAGGATAATGGAAATTGGCCATTAGAACAAAAAATTGTAGCATCAGACCGTAATATTGAGACATTTAATAATTTTGGGAACATATCTGGCGCTGTGTTTGGATTTGACGTCGATATTAGTAAAAATCAGATTGTTGTAGGCTCTTTTGCAGCCAGTAAAGATTCAAATGGCCAGAATTATGTACCAATGACTGGTGCATGCTATATTTTTATCAGAGATCAAAACTTACAGTTCAATCCCTGGACTGAAACACAAAAACTGGTAGGACTACACCGTGATGAAAGTGATCAATTTGGAGTTGCTGTTGGCATTAGTGAAAATAATTTAGTAATCGGTTCTAACTTAGACGATGATAACGATTTTGGCTTGGATAGTATTCGTGATGCTGGTTCTGTTTATTTCTTTGATTACAATTGCCCACTTACAATCACAAAACGCTTAGTCAGTTCTAATCCCTCTATTAATCAACCGGCAACTTACGAAATTGAAGTTTGCAATCCTTGTGGTATAGCTCTTACGAACATAAGGATTACAGATACCCTGCCTGCGGATCTTTCACCTGGATTAACGACAAATAATTTTACTTATTATACGGCTACAAGGCATTTTGAAACAACAGTTACTATTCCGGCAAATGCCTGCATAGTGGAAAAACTTTCAGTTATTCTGAATAGAGACGCTGATAGTTGCCGTAATCCGATACAGATTACCAACTGCGTAAATGCTTTTTCTGTAGGTTCAACTGTTTCACCTTTTGTACAGAGTTGTCATACACTTACAACATCACCTGTAAACGGTGCTGTCAGTAATACCACAACTTTATTCAGTACCCTTATAAATAATAATACTATTGTGCCCGCTGCCCTATCCGGTAGCACAACACAAAATGTCCTTATAACAGGTACTTGGATTCTTGATGTCCCCTCTTACAATTTTGTTAACGGGTCTACTATCACGATGTCTGCAGGTGCACAGATAATTGTGCTTCCTAATAATCAATTGACCTTCAGTAACAGTACTATACAAAATGATACGCTTTGCAACTTTATGTGGAGAAGTATCACGGTGGAAGGGGGAGCAAGACTTTTTCTGGAAGGTGCTTCCTTGAAAGGCGGGCAATATGCTGTCGAGGCCTTGCATAAATCATTTATTCAGGTCTTAACATGCGACTTCATAGATAATTTTGTCAGTATTTATGTACCACCGGCAACAATTGTCAATCCGCAACAGGTTACTTTATCAACGGCAAATTTTTACAACAACAGATTCAGAACTGTAAACGGAATTCCCAATCCCTTTCCGGGACATCCCTTGCTTCCGCTTTCACCAATAGCAGGCGCTATTGGATATGCAGGAATTTATGTAAATGATTTGGCAAGTTTTGATATGCGTCAGCCAAATCCCAACCCTGCAGGTGCTAATAATTTCAATAATCTAGCGACAGGTGTAGTTGGCATGAACTCAACCATTTTAGCTAATGGCTGCATATTCAATAACATTTCCAATAACAATCCCTATCAGGTAAGGCATAACGGCACAGCTGTCTTTCTGTCCGGTCAACTCAATGCATTTCACAGATTGGAATATAAAGGTTATGGAGCAAATGCTCAGACAAATTTCAATAATGTCCGTAGAGCAATAGCTGTTCAAAGTGCAGGCCTCATTACTTCCGATAATAGAATCAGAAGAGCATCTATAGGCATTGCAACCAGACTCGGTCAAAACCGCAGAATTGGTATTACCAATAATAGTATCAGCGCAAGCGATATCGGGATAGAACTCTTTCAGAACGATGCTGTTGGAACTAGGGCAAATATCCTGTCAAATGAAATAAATATGGATGCATTGGGAAGCAATCCACAGGGGCAAGCAGGTATATTCCTGACTGAAAACAATACTGCTTATCCATTAGACATTTCTACAAACACTATTAATTTAGGAAATATTTCAAATGGTATTGTCATTCAGGGAAATTCCAAAGGAAATATTATTGAAAATACTATCAGTCTGAATCAGAATTTTTCCTTCAGAACAGGTCTTTTTATTACAGGTTCACAGAATAATTTGGTTTCCTGCAATGACATCACAGGAACAAATATTGGTAACATCGGGTCTTTAAACCGTAGAGGCTATTGGATTGCCGGCTCTTCCGGTGACTATACCTGCAATAGTGCCGATCGACTTCCTGTAGGGATGCTCTTTGATGCTACCAACAATATAAACCTGCGTGGTACGCGATTCAATAGACATTTTTACGGGCTATGGTTGAGACCGGGTGCTTCGGTTGGTAACCAATCTTTTGGAGGCAATCGTTTTGTGGCAAATACGCCTAATAATGGTAGAAGAGAGGCTTTTAATCAGTCATCTCCATTAGGCAGTCAATTTACCGTTAATGCTACACTAAATACGCCCTTATGGCCAAGCCCGCGTTTTCCGAATGCAGGTTGGTTTACTTTTAGTCCTACTGGAACCAATTTTGATTGCAACAGCCCTCTTGCCTTCTGTCCCACTGGTCCTGTACTACGTCCAACGCCTTCTGTTAATATCTTGGATACTCTTTTTGCTACAGGTGCAATGTCTGCCAATAATACTCAAGTAAATGAGCATATAGGTAAACGTCAACTGTACCGCAAACTGAGAGAATTGGGCAATCCAAGCGGACTTTTCCAAAGTTTCAGCAGTAGTGAAGCAACAACTTCAGTAGGACTTTTTGACCGCATTGGCGAGCTCAATGACAGCCTTTGTCGTCCAGATTCTATTTGTATGCAACAATCAGCAACTTTACAGGCAGATATAGCACAATATGTTATACAATTAAGAAACGAAGACAGCCTTTATACAATAAACGGTAATCCGCAGCATTTAACACAGATTGATGTTTTGCAAGATAGTTTAAGCGCTAAAACAACGCAGGAAAATCTGATTTGGTCAAATATTGAGAATACCCGACAAGCCACTGCCGACATGTTGGATATTGAAAACTGCAATATCCCGGCAACCGCTATACATGAAGATAATGAAAAAAAGGTAAATGAGGTCTACCTGAACAGCATTGCAAAGGGTATTGCAGACTACACAGCCGATCAATTGGCTATCTTACAATTTGTTGCAGGACAATGTCCTTGGGAAGGCGGTAATGCCGTATTCCGCTCCCGTGGTATGTTGGCCTTGGTACAAAGGGTGATTATTAATGATGAAAGTATGTGTGAGGCTAAGTCTTTGCCGGAGCAGGGCTATGACAAAGAAACTACTGAAGGTGAAGTTATTGCAGAAGAGGAAGTCATTGAAATGGGTTTTATCAAAATCTATCCCAATCCTACCTCAAACTTACTGAATATAGAGGGCATTGACGAAGTAACAATAAGTAGTATTGAAATCTTTAGTTTGGCAGGTCAAAAATTGATACAGCTTGATAATAATAAAGAAAGACAATACACTCAAGTTGAAGTAGGGCTTTTAGAAGCCGGACTTTATATTTGCAGAGTCATTACTACAAATAGCGAAATCCATAGCTTCAAATTTTCTGTTGTTAAATAGATTCACTTATAGCCGATTCCACAAATGTGGAATCGGCTAATAAAAAAATATAGCATGAAAAAGATTATTTTAATGCTGCTTATAAATGCCTCTCTTTACGGTCAAAAACATGACAATATATGGCCTATGGGTTATATCGGGGATACTGCAGCAAGTGCTTGCAATTTTTATTTAGACTTTGAGCATAATACTTTAGATTTAGTTCCATATTGTTTAGGAATTCAATACTCTTTTGCTTGTGGACATGGAGCAATTGCTGATAGCTTTGGTGATTTACTTTTTTATACTAATGGTTATATAATTGCCGATAGCAGCCATCAAATTATGTCAAATGGTATAGGTTTAAATAATTCCAATTACAGTTCTTATGAAGACTGGGGCTACCCGGCTGAATTGATAATCTTACCTCGACCAAATAGAACTAACCTATATGATATTTTTCATTTAGAACGACAATTACAATCAAATGGCGCTGCCAATGGATTAGCTATACAATTAAATCATAGTATTGTAGATATGAGTTTAAATAATGGATTAGGTGACATAAGTTCAAAAAATATATCTATTTTATCAGACACAATTGGAGGTTGGGGGCAGTTGATAGAATCCTGCAAACATTCAAATGGTCAGGATTGGTGGATTCTAGTACCTGAATATGAAAGCAATGCTTATTATCGTTTTTTGCTCACCGCAGATAGCCTTTTTGGGCCTTTTAGGCAAGAAGAAGGCTATAGTTTTAGTTGGATAGATTATAGTGGTCAGGCAATTTTTTCGCCGGATGGTTCGCTTTATGTACGATATGACCCACAAAATCAGGCGCATTTATACGATTTTAATCGTTGTACGGGAGAATTGAGCTATAGGCAACAAATAAATGTGCCCTCTAATAGCAATGCGGGCGGGGCAGCTATTTCATCCAATTCTCGCTTTTTATACATAGCCAACGATACCATCGTTTTTCAGTATGATTTGCAGGCAGTGGATATTAATGCTAGCAGGGTAACAGTGGCGATTTATGACGGTTATATGTCACCCTTTCCGACAGCTTTTTGGCAGATGCAATTGGCTCCCGATGGAAAAATTTATGAGGTTTCTTTAAGCAGCACAGACCGCCTTCATGTCATAGATAACCCGGATAGCGCGGGTCTTGCCTGCAATTTTAGGCAGCATGCTATCATTACACCACCTTATAATGGTACTTCCATACCCAACTTCCCACATTTCCGCACCCCTGCGCTGCCAGCTGGGGCTTGTGATACAACGGGGGTGGCGCTGCTGCCTGTGGTGAAAGCTGAAATCAAAATATACCCTAATCCTTCCTATAACGGGAATTTTACAATTGCTGTTCAAGAAAAAGTCCCAGACTATATACAGGTGCATGACCTGCTTGGCCGCCTTCTTTTGCAGGTGGAATGGAACAATGCGGGGTCGGAAAAAGAGGTACAACTACCCTCCGGCACAAAGGGTGTTTATTTTGTCAGTGTTTGGAAGAAAGGGAAGTTGCTAGGAAGAGAGAAGGTACATGTTTTGGAATGATAGCACACGATATTGGTGCTTTAGTGCCCAAATTTTTCATAAAACCTGAATTTTCAATTTCTAATTAAAAGCACTTAGATTAAATCTTCAAAAAACTCCTATATTTGCGGCGAATTTGCTAGATTGTCAGACATCAGATTATCAGATATCAGATAAATCTACATACTAATTTCTAATTTTTTCCCGATGCTATCGGATAAGACAAAATCTATTGCGCATTGAATCGAGCGCTGAAAATCTGACTTCTGATATCTGAAAATCTATAAAATGAAAACCGTAAAACAAATACGCCAGCAATTTCTCGATTTTTTTGCCTCAAAAGGCCATGAAATAGTGCCGTCTGCACCAATTGTCAATCAGAACGACCCCACCCTTATGTTCATCAACTCGGGAATGGCGCAGTTCAAGGATTATTTTTTGGGCAATCGTCCAGCACCCTATGCACGCATTGCTGACACACAGAAATGCCTGCGCGTATCGGGAAAGCACAATGACCTCGAAGATGTAGGCATGGACGGTACACATCATACGATGTTCGAAATGCTCGGAAACTGGTCTTTTGGAGATTATTTTAAAAAAGAGGCGATCGACTGGTCATTTGAACTCCTAACAAAGGTCTATGGCATTCCGGCCGACAGATTGTATGCTACTGTTTTCGAAGGAGATCCAAAAGAAAATCTCGAATCGGACCAAGAGGCATTTGAACTTTGGCTCAACTATCTGCCAAAAAATCATATCGTTTATGGCAATAAAAAAGATAATTTCTGGGAAATGGGCGATACGGGACCCTGTGGCCCTTGTTCCGAAATCCACGTGGATTTGCGTCCCGATGCCGATCGCGCCGCCTTGCCAGGAGAGGAATTGGTGAATAAAGATCATCCCATGGTGATTGAAATCTGGAACAATGTTTTTATGCAGTTCGAGCGCAGTTGGGACGAAGCAAAAGGAGGTTCAAAAGCACTTGTGGAATGGGAACGTGCCTTTGATGGTCCCCGAGATAGCTCCGCTTTCAAAAAGGCCAGAAATGAAAAACATACCGAGGTGACTGTCCTGAAGGAACTATCGGCCAAACATGTGGATACCGGTATGGGCCTCGAGCGCCTCTGCATGGTCATTCAGGGCGTAAAATATACCTACGATACCGATGCTTTTAGTCCCATCATCCGATTTTTGGAAGAGGCTTCGGGAATTAAATACACGGGCAGTTATGAGCGCGATGCTAAAACTGACATTGCCATGCGCGTAATTGCCGATCATATCAGGGCGGTGACTTTAGTAATCGGCGACGGACAATTGCCCTCGAGCAATGGTGCGGGCTATGTAGTGCGTAGGGTACTGCGCCGTGCGGTGCGTTATTATTTCAGTTTTTTGGGTATCAAAGAACCTTTGATGTATCAACTCTTGCCAATTGTTGCCGATATGTTCGACGGTGTTTTTCCCGAGGTGAAAGCTCAGGAGAATTTTATTGCACAGGTAATAAAAAGTGAAGAGGAATCCTTTCTGAAAACATTGGCTAATGGCCTTCGCCGACTTGATGAAGTAGCAGCTCCAGGGCAAACCCTAGATGGTCGCGTAGCATTTGAACTCTACGATACTTTTGGTTTTCCGATTGACCTAACAATGCTCATTGGCAAGGAAAAAGGTTTTGAAGTGGATGAGCGTGGCTTCGAAGCTGCACTTTCTGAGCAAAAAGACCGCTCAAAACGAGATGCCGAAAAAGAAACAGGTAACTGGACCGAAGTTGCGCCGGGCAATCCTACTGGCTTTGTCGGTTACGACCAATTGGAAAATACAACCCGCCTGCTGCGTTACCGCAAAGTGGTGGAAAAGAAAAATACCTATTATCATCTGGTGTTGGAAGAAACGCCTTTTTATCCTGAAGGAGGTGGACAGATTGGTGACAGCGGCTGGCTTTGGTTTGGCAATGAAAAAATCGACATCATCGATACTCGCAAGGAAAATGACCTGATTCTGAGCATCTGCAGCAAGCTGCCCGCTAATCCCGACAGTAGCGTAAAAGCCACTGTGAATGCCGAAAAACGCCGATTAACAGAGAATAACCACTCTGCTACGCACCTGCTGCACGCTGCACTGCGTCAGGTATTAGGTACGCATGTACAGCAAAAGGGATCGCTTGTAAGCGATGAGCTCTTACGTTTCGACTTTGCGCATTTTGCCAAAATGACCCAGGAAGAAATTGATACTGTAGAGCGCATTGTAAACAAAAAAATCCGTGAAAATATATCCCTGAAAGAACAGCGTCAGCTGCCCATCGAAGAGGCTAAAAAGACAGGTGCTATGATGCTTTTCGGCGAAAAATATGGCGAAACGGTTCGTGTCATCACCTTCGACGATGCCTATTCGAAAGAACTTTGTGGCGGTTGCCATGTGAAAAACACTGGATCTATTGGACTTTTCAGAATCAGGGAAGAGACTTCCATCGCTGCAGGTGTACGCCGCGTCATCGCGCTTACTGCCGATGCTGCCGAGGATTTGATGCGTAGCGAAAGTCAGGAACTAAGCGAAGTTCGTGCACGTTTCAACAATCCTAAAGACCTGCTGAAAACGCTTGATAATCTGCTCGAAGAGCAGAAAAAGCAGCAAAAACTAATTGAGGAGTTAATGCTAAAACAGGCGCAGGGCGAAAAAGACAACCTGCTCAAAAATGCGGTGCAAATTGGCGATGTCCTCTTTGTAAGTGGAATTATCTCTGTTTCTGACAAGGACGCCACCAAACAACTTTGTGCCGAAATTACACAACAACATCCAAATGCACTGGTTGTTCTCGGTGCGAGCGATGGGCCAGATAAGGCCACACTCACCATCCACCTAAACCGCGAGCTCTCTGAAGCTAAAAGCATCAATGCCGGACAGCTTATCCGCGAAGCGGCCAAGGCCATCAATGGCGGCGGAGGTGGTCAGCCTTTCTTTGCTACCGCAGGTGGTAAAAATCCGGAAGGATTGGAAGCGGCGATAGCGGCAGTGAAGGGGATGATTTTGTAAAGACCTTACTCGCAAAGACGTTAGCTGTAATGTCTCAAGATACATAAGATAACAACAATAAAACTGCCGATAACCAGCTGGTTGTCGGCAGTTTTATGGAAATAATAAGCGAAACACTTTACTGAGAAAAGATAATATGAATTGGGAAAATTACATGCAATCCCATTCGGAATTGAGATGAACCCAAAGGGTTCAAAATTTTATAAAAAATAAGACATGCAATAGAAACGCCCCCAATAGGTGGTCGAATATTAGTACAATCCAACAGAATTTACAAATATATTGAGGGCTAATTTTTTTTGTATTATATTATGGGGAGCTTCTCCCTATTAAAAATTGCTTTCCTAAAAGTATAATTTATGAATAAGATAGCTTCAAAAGCCACAGACAATTACCATTTATTTAAATTTTGGCTGAATCTGTTCCCACTCAATAGTAAGGGTCTCGGGAATAGGATATAAGACTTCCGGAATCTCTCCCTTAAAAACAGCTACATCCAGGATTAGTTTTTTCAAAGATGGAAGTCGGCAAAGCCAGGACGGCAATTCTTGTAATGCAGGATTTTTCGACAATTGCAGCAATTCTAGTTCTTCCAGTTCCTGCAGCGAATCGGGTAGTTTTTTCAACAGATTATCGTGAAGGTTCAGTGACCTGAGTTTTTTTAGTTGCCCAATCGATTCAGGCAAATATTCCACCTGGTTGTTTTTGGTACTCAAACTGCGCAGTTTACTAAGGTATTGAATCCCGCTGCCCAAATTTTCAAGACCGATTCCGTGTAGTTCTACAATGCCCAAATTTCTAAAAAAGCCAATTTCGGCCGGCAGTTGCTTCATTTCACAATCTTCAATACAGAGTGTGAGCACCATATTGAGGGGATAAATCAAATTTTCAAGCCCGGCATTTGTCCAATCGCCCAATCGGGGTTTAATCTCCGAAACCGATAATATACTTTTGATGCCGTCTGCTATCGGTTTCAGATCAATTTCATTCGAATCAGCCAGCATAAATGCCAATTCAGTCTGATGGCTGTCTCCACTCAAAAACATCAGTTTTAACTTTTCGAGTAAATCATCGGCCGAAACTTTAGCCATAAATACCAGGTTTTGATTTCAATTTTCTAATTTTACGGAAATTAAGTGTAATTATGGCACTTTCAAAGTTTTTTATCAACAAATCTTATCAAAATATATGAAACGCATCCTCTCGGCCATACAGCCAACTGGCGAAATCCATTTTGGAAACTATTTCGGTGCTGTACAAAATTGGGTAAAACTACAGGATGAATTTCAGTGTGTTTACGGTGTGGTCGATTATCATGCCATGACCATGCCTTATTCACCAAGCAAGTTAAGGGAAAATACCTGGGATTTGATTTTTAGTCTGTTGGCACTAGGCATTAAACCCGAAAATCTTTTCATACAGTCACTCGTTCCCGAACATACCGAGCTAGGCTGGATTTTCAACTGTTTTTGTTCTTATGGTGAATTGAGCCGCATGACGCAGTTCAAAGACAAAAGCGATCAGGTGAAAGAGGGCGATAAAGACGCCTTTATTTCGGCCGGACTTTTCGATTATCCTGTTTTACAGGCTGCCGATATTCTTATTTATAAGGCCGATTTTGTGCCTGTGGGTAAAGACCAGGAGCAGCATCTGGAGCTCGCCAGAAATATTGCAACTCGTTTTAATAATACTGTTGGCAAAGAATATTTCGTATTACCCGAGGCCATGTTTTCAGAGGCATTGAAGATCCGCTCTCTGGCCGATCCGACCAAAAAAATGAGTAAAAGCCTTGGCGAGAAACATTATATTTCCATTTTTGAGGAGGAAAAATCCTTACGTAAAAAAGTAGGCTCTGCAGTAACCGATGCCGGAGATGAACAGGAGCGTGGCATTATGAGTCCAGGTATCGAAAATCTCTTTATCATGCTCAAGGCCGGCGGCAAGGAAGAACTGCACCGACATATGATGGAAATTTATAAAGATCCGGCCTCAAAACTTTCTTATAAAGATTTGAAAGAAGCTGTGTCCGATACTTTGGTTGACCTGACATCTAACTTTGCAGAAAAACGCAAAGAATTGAATGCCAACAAAAAAGAAATTAAAAACCAAATTAAGGAAAGCGCTGCCAACATCCGTAAAATTGCACAGGAAACACTCAAAGAGGTGAAAGAACTGTCCGGTTTACAAAATGTAAGGTTTTAAGATAAAAGTTATTTTATCTTTTACATGAAATAGATTTTTACTAAATAGCTAAGGCTTGAAATTTTGCATCAGTTCCGCTAAAAACTGAACAGAATCCAAATCCATTGCATTGTACATCGATGCACGGAAACCGCCTACTGATCGGTGTCCAGCAATTCCGTCCACCTTATTGGCTTTGCAGTATTCCAAAAAAGTAGCTTCGTGTTCGGGTGTATCAGCCAGGAAAGTGGCATTCATCCAGGAACGGTCTTCAACTGCAGTAGTTCCTTTAAAATAAGGATTACGGTCAATTTCAGCATAAAGCAATTCGGCTTTTTCCCTGTTTCGGCGTTCCATCGCAGTGAGTCCGCCCATTGCCTTTATCCAGCGCAGTGTGAGCATCGTTACATAAATAGGATACACAGGCGGGGTGTTGTACATCGACTCGTTTTTTACATGCACACTATAATCGAGCATCGTAGGAATTTTACGAGTAACTGTACCCAGAATAGATTTTTTGACCACTACGATGGTAACACCTGCAGGACCTAAATTTTTCTGTGCCCCGGCATAAATCAGGTCAAATTTTTTACCATCGACAGGACGGCAGAAAATATCGGATGACATATCGGCTACCAGGAGGCAGCCCTCAGGAACTTCGGGGATATGATGAAATTGTGTGCCGTACACCGTATTATTACTGGTATAATGAAGGTATTTTGTGCCGGGTTTTACCTTGTAATCTTTAGGAATATAGGTATAATTTGACTCTTTTGAAGAGCCTACCACATCGATATTTCCATAATTCACAGCCTGTTCAATTGCCTTATCGGCCCAAACGCCTGTATTTAGATAAGCAGCAGTTTCATCTTCGTTCAACAGATTCATTGGCACCATAAAAAACTGCGTGCTTGCACCGCCCGTTAGGAAGAGTACCTTATAATCATCGCCCACAGCTAGGAATTCTTTGATAAGTGCCTCTGCCTCATCTACCACTGCGATGATATCTTTTCCTCTGTGCGAAACCTCAAGGATGGAAAGACCGCGATTGTTAAAATTAAGAATTGCCTGCGCTGCTTCTTCCAGAACGATTTTTGGCAATATTGCCGGACCTGCCGAGAAATTATGTATTTTCATTTTGTTGATGTTATTTAGTAGCCTCAAAGGTAGAAATTTTTTGACTAATGGTAAAATCTGTACGAAAGCTAAGTTACAAAT
>JBIPOO010000357.1:0-3475 GCA_044379045.1 Saprospira sp. | reverse complement strand
CTTACTTTGACTAGATTATCCATTAGCTCGAAGAGTTCATTTCTTGTTTTGATGATTTCGGCCTTGAGCTTTTTTGCCTCTCCGTTTTTGATAAAAATTTTATTGGAAGCTGTTCTGTTTTTAAAACCAACCGGGGTTCCATCAAGGGTTGAATCTCTGTTAATTTTAATTTTTCTAAAACCCATTTCATCCCATTTCGTTTTATTTTTCTCAAGCGAGTAAATTCCACCCGATTCTTCGCAGAGCATGATACGGAGCTTGTTGATTTTTACTGATAGTTTTTCTATTCTTTTTACGGCATCTTCCGCTGCTTCAAAAACAACTGCCTTCGATTTTTTATGGGCACTGAAACTACTTATGAAACGGTATTTACTATTAATTTCGAGTTCGAGCAGCAGGCGAGCCTCATTCAGTGATTTATCTGTTTTTATAGCCAATCTCGAAGAATTAGCGACATAGGTAGGTTTCAGCAGATAGGTAAAAAGAATGCACAGCAGACAGATACCAATCGTTATTAAAATCCATTTTATTTTTAGGTACCCAGCTGGGGTTGGGGCAGGATTATTGGTATTTGTTAAGTTTGCCATAAATCTATAGATTTAGAATATCAGTTTAAATTTTAGGTAAATCTAATAAATTATATAATTATCAACCACAAGTCTTATGATTTATTAAAAAAGTATTTCGACAAACCGAATGACAGAGAGAAATAGACAAGAAGGCGCAAAGGCTCAGCAAATCTGATCTTGTCTATCGGACGAGATAATGTAGAAATTATAATATTCATCTTTTCTCTTCTAATCTTTTCTCTTCGCTTCTTTCGTCCTTTAGTCTCATTCAGGCTATTTCACGAAAAAGCGCAAAGCCACACCAGATCTAGATTTACGCAAAGTATAAATTAGAAGTTAGTCTCGTCTATCGAACGAGCAGAAGTTTGAAGGCTTTCATCTTTAAATCTAGCACGGTGAAAAGGCGAAAAATCTAAAGGATTTTGACCGACCCCATCGGGGTCAAATATTGTTAACAGACACCTTAGTGACTTTAACCACGACCCCGTCAGGTGGTCGTACACATCACTGCCGATTCGTTTCCGTTCACAAGCAGCGGCATTAAAATACCACGCCCTTTCTTCTTATCTTTTCTCTTCTTATCTTTTCTCTTTCAATCTAAAAAACTTTCATCTTAAAAGCAAAAGCCGCTTTTGGCGGCTTTGCTGTATTAAAAATATCATTTTCTAGTAATCATCGGTCGGTTCGGTAAAATCCTGTATGATATCGCTATCATCAATGATTTCAAACTCTTCATCGGAGCTGTCTTTTTTACCCTTGATTGTCTTTTCGGTTTCGAGTCCCTGACCGCCGCCTGATATTGGTTTTTTAACGCCTTTACCACTACCCTGAGTTTTGCCTTCAACGGTTTTTGTTGCATGCGGCACCAACATAAGGCGCTGTTTGTCAATCAGTTTTCCAGTCACGGAACATATTCCGTAAGTTTTATTCTTGATGCGTATAAAAGCATGCTCAAGATCGCGGATGAAACGCTGTTGGCGGGAAGCAAGTTTATTGAGGTGTTCTCTCTGCCAGTTAGAGGCGCCGTCATCAAAAGTTCCAGCTCTGTTTTCGTCTCCGCTGTTGTTGAGTTCGGTCAGCTGTTCTTTAAGGTCATCGAGTTGTTCATTTGCTTCGACGAGTTTTTTCTCGATCATTATCTTAAATGCTTCGAGATCTTCGTCACTGTATCTGGTTTTAGTTTTGTCGCTCATAAAAGTAAAATTTAGGAATGGTTCAGTTTTTTAACGTTTTAAAATTCATCGCAAAATTCGCAATATTTTTTTTGACAGTATCTGATTTTTTGTTTATTTATTGTTAAAATTTTGTAAAATTTTTATCAGCAATTGACGCTTGTCATAAAATTTTAATTCAACACCTCTATAAATATCGAAACTTTATTTTTAGTTCCTAATAATTTTTAAAACTTTAATTTTTGGGAATAAAATTGTCGCAAAAATTAAAAAATATTGATAATCTTGAACTTATCTCTTCTTTACCAAGCAGTTCCATCATTTCAAAAACACCTGGTCCTTTCATTGTTCCTGAGAGCGCCAAACGCAAAACAGGCAGCACATCACCAAACTTGAGGGCATTATCATTGATAAAAGCTTCAACTGTTGACTGGATGGCGACAGCCTTGTAATCGGATACCTCAATAAGTTTTGTAATGAGCAGCTCAAACATTGATTTTTTTGTGCTGTCCCAGCTTTTACCCACTTTTTTCTCAAAATCCTTTCCTTCATTTTCCATCATGAGGCTGTAATCGGCTGCTTTGAAAAGATAATAGGCTTTTTCGGGAAATTCTTTAACGAAATCAACCCTTTCCTTCATCAGTGCAGCAACACCCACAAGGTATTCGTCGCATACTTTTTCTTCAAATGCGGCTGCTTCTACATAAGGTTTCATTTTCTGCGCAAGGGCCTTATCCGACATTTTCATGATATATTGCTGATTAAACCAGCGCGCCTTATCAAAATCAAAACGGGCTCCGCTCTTCGAAACACGCTCCATCTCAAAAACATTGACAAGTTCTTCAAGACTAAAAATTTCTCGGTCATCGCTTGGATGCCAGCCCAGGAGTGCCAGAAAATTCAGCACAGCCTCTGGCTCAAATCCCCACTCACGAAAACCTATTGCGATATCTTCCGAATTGTTCGGATTGACAAAATTGAGCGGAAAAACCGGAATGCCAAACTTAGCTCCATCGCGTTTGCTCAATTTTCCTTTACCGTCGGGACGCAAAATGAGCGGTAAGTGGGCAAAAGTGGGCATCGCATCGGCCCATCCCAGATATCGGTACAAAAAAATATGCAGCGGTGTGCTTGGCAACCATTCCTCCCCTCTTATCACGTGCGTTATTTTCATGTGATAATCGTCGACCACATTGGCCAGGTGATAGGTTGGCATACCGTCGCCCTTGAGCATAACCTTATCGTCCATGTCATGAGTCGAATAGTTTACCTCCTCGCGAATCAGATCTGTAAAAACAATCTGTTCATCGGCCGGCAATTTGATGCGTATCACGTAATCGCCACTTTCAATTTTCTCCTTAGTGTAAGCTTCAGACTTTGTGAGTGAATTATTCAGTGAAAGTCTGCTCGAAGCATCATACTTAAAGGTCTTTCCTTCGGCTTCGTTTTGCTTTCTCAGTGCATCCAATTCCTCGGCACTGTCGAAAGCATAATAGGCATAACCATCAGCGATAAGCTGCTCGGCAAACTGTCGGTACATGGGTTTTCTGTCCGACTGTCGGTAAGGGCCATAAGGGCCGCCTTCGAAAACGCCCTCCTCGGGCGAAATACCAAGCCACTTGAGTGCCTCCATGATGTACTCCTCAGCTCCTGGCACAAAACGGGTCTGATCGGTATCTTCTATGCGGAGAATAAAAGTTCCGCCTGTCTTTTTTGCTAGTAGCCAGTTATAAA
>JBIPOO010000107.1:0-12499 GCA_044379045.1 Saprospira sp. | reverse complement strand
TAATGGGAAATGACCGATAGCGATGACTGTCCAGCAAAGTACTGCCATGATAAGCGCAGGCACCGTTTTATCCAGTTTCAGTGGATGTTCAAATACAATGGCTAAATAACCGACGATGAAAATTATTATGACAATAAACATATGGTAAGAATAAGTTTGTCTATTAATTTTAGTTGTTTGAAATCGGCTGCAAAATAATCAAAATGCTTAACAATAATCAGTTTAAGGTGTATTAAACAGCCAGAATTAATTAAAAATTGACAATAATCTGCTGTGACCAAAAAAACAGTTAACTACTTTTTGCTTTATCGGTAAATTTTACAATCTTTAAACGAACAAAAATAGAATAGTTCAAAATTTATATAAGGATAATATATATCTATATGTCAGACAAGGTTTTAAGATTAGGATTTGTAATGGGTGGCGGCGTTTCATTGGGTACTTTTTCGGGGGCTGCACTTGCTGAAGCGATCAAACAGCTCATTGTTTATGGGAAATATGATAGCGGTCTGCGGGATAGTACCGGAAATCCTGTTTACAAATCCTACAGCAAAGTCGAGATCGATATTTTTAGCGGAGCAAGTGCCGGCGCAATTTCATTGGGCATTATGCTGCGTGTACTGACCAATCACCGCGACAAATTTAAGATGTTAGGTTATAATGACTACGCGGCTATGCGGCAGGTGTTGGAAAATAAAATTATAGGGCAATTTGGCGAGTCGGCTTATCAACTCAAAATGCAGCATGCTCAAAAGTTTGAATGTTTGATTGCTGCTCAGGCTGTTCAGGAATTTCAGGAAAAAATCTGGTCGAAAGAGGTTGATTTAAACAAACTATTGGGTACTGGTCCAAACGAAAAAGATTTGAGTAATAATTCCGGACTGCTGGATAGAAATGTGGTAGATGAGCTGGGCCGCAACTATTTTAAATTCGAAAACAGAACTGGTCGTTTAGATAACAAAGTACTGCTTGCCGACAGGGTACTTTTTGCCTGTACCTTATCGAATTTGAATTCTATTTCGAAAAAGCATAAAATGCCCGAATACGGTAAAGGAGATGCGCTATTTTTCAATGCGCTGAATGATACTGCTATCGACCGGGAACATAGCGAACTCAGGGTTTTTGACCTGAATTTTGGAGAGATAAATCCTGCTACTGTTGGCTATTATCCGCTGCGCTGGCTGCAATACCATCAGGGCGAAGCGCTGGCATTGGACAATAAAGATGAGTCGGGCAACTCGTATGGAAAGGTCATCAGAAATCTGGAACACAACGATGCCTGGCGCGAAATAACTGCTACGGCTATTGCATCGGCAGCCTTTCCCTTTGCATTTGAACCAGTGGTTTTGAACCGTTTCAGACATGAGTTTGCCGGCGATTGGCCCGAGGAGCTCAAAAATAAAAACAAATACAGCTTTACCTATTTCGATGGCGGCACCTTCAACAATGAGCCCATCCGCGAAGGTTTGAGACTAGCAACCTATATTGACCATATCAACAGTAATGTCGATTTCGAACGTATGATTGTTTTTGTCGATCCTATGGTGAGCGAAATGGAGACTCAGTTTAGAGTTACGGTGCACGATAATCTTGGCAGCAGCCGATCGCTGCTCACGGGCAAGTCGAAGGTTGCAGGCAAATCGACACTGATGCGCCTTATCAGCAAGGTTCCACACCTTATTGCCGCCATGCTCAACGAGGCTAGAGGCAACGAACTTAGCAATATTTCTTCTGTATTGGAACAGTTTGAAAAGAGGGACAATCTAAGAAATTTTTATAAAAATAGCCTTTCGGTTCCCGATGATGCAGCCATTATTCAAATGCGCAACTATGCGATGCATGAACTCGATAAAATCAGAAAAAAGCTCGATTTGCCGCCCAATACTTTGCTGATTCAGCACGAATTGCTAAGAATCATCGAAGAGGAAAAGGATTATTTTGCCGATAAATTGCCATTGAACGATAGAAATGCCTTGATTGACGCCATGCAGCAATTTGTCTATCTGCCCAAGCCAACAGAAATTCCATCGGTAAAATACTGGCTATATGCACTTTCTGCTGTACTGTTGGACATTGCAATGAAATTGACAGGAAAGGCACAAAATGCGAAGATAGTGCCCATTGCGCCTTTCGACTTTTATTCAAAATCTGATTCCTACGAACTTTTACGACTACCAGGTGCCGGAATAGCTGGATTTGCAGGATTTGCCTCCCTTGCTGCAAGTACCTATGAGGTAAAATATGGTCAATATGCCGCTTATCGGGTGCTGCGCGAACTATCCATTACCAAAGGACATGCACATGAAATGGCATTGCCTGCCCCCTTCGATTACACACAGTTCGGCGATGGCATGAAGCACTATGTTGCCAAGGCTATGATGAAAAGAATCAGAGAAATCATTCCTTATGAATATTCAACGGTGCTTCCCTTTCTTGAGGGTTATCTCGAAAGCGGCATTTTAAAGTTTATTCAAGAAAATATTGGCGAAAGCAATACCAAAAGAACCCTTGAATTCAGGATTCAGGTACCAAACGATACGGCTATACTGCGTGGTTTTAATAGTGACGGCAGTCTGTCGAAGAAAAATAGTATTGAACCTGTAAAATTGAGCAGTGGTTACTATCTGGTCGCCCAACTCAGCTATTTCCCCGCTGAAAAAAGATGGCGTGGTGATTTTGTCAACAGCGAACAGAAATTATTCATCGATAAAATGCGCCTTTTCGATAATGCACCCTCGGTTGCCATTGAATTGCCACAATTGTCTGAGTCGGACGAAGCCTTTCTTTCGCCAAATCCAATGCTCTATGCCGATGCACGCGGTCACCTGGGCATCTCCGGCCTCAGTGAAATGAAACAAAACAACTGGAAATTGTTGAACGAAATCATTGCGTTGGATGAAAATTTATGGGGAAAGGATGAGATTTATGAGGTATTTGGGAAGTTGTAGGTTGGATAAAAAATTGGGCAGCCGATTATTTAGTACGGGCTTGAAACGGTAAATAAAAATCTGAGCTTAAAAGCATCAGATTTTATGCGAAAGAAGGTTTTAACCTTCTGTAAGCAAAATACCAAATGAGACCGAAGCTTTAGCTTAACGCTGTGGCTCAAATCTCATTCTTGCCTGCGGCTAAGAACAGGCCACTCCGATGGAGCTGAAAATACACTCAGGGTAACGGCTATAAACCGTTTAAAACTAAAACTTTATTCTTTAACAATTTGCATAGTCCCATCGGGACGACCTGTTCTTAGATTGTTATAAATAAAGATTGTGTTTTAGCCCCATCGGGGTGACCTATATATCGTCATCATCAATCCAATCAAGATGAATGGATAAATGGATTTACCCACGCAGAGGTCACCACGCTGTGGCTCAAATCTCATTCTTGCCTGCGGCTAAGAGCAGGTCGCTCCGCTGGAGCTGAAAATACACTCAGGGTAACGGCTATAAACCGTTTAAAAACTAAAACTTTATTCTTTAACAATTTGCATAGTCCCATCGGGACGACCTGTTCTTAGATTGTTATAAATATAGATTGTGTTTTAGCCCCATCGGGGTGACCTATATATCGTCATCATCAATCCAATCAAGATGAATGGATGAATGGATTTACCCACGCAGAGGTCACCACGCTGTGGCTCAAATCTCATTCTTGCCTGCGGCTAAGAACAGGTCGCTCCGCTGGAGCTGTGAATCAGTCCTGGGTTGAACCCCAGGTATCCAATGGTAAATAAAAATCTGAGCTAAAAAAGCATCAGATTTTATGCGAAAGAAGGTTTTAACCTTCTGTAAGCAAAATACCAAACGAGACCGATGCTTTAGCTTCGGGCACAATGATTCCCCCTACCTCAGAAACTCCTTAAACCATTTTCCCGAATCTTTGATACGGCGCTCCTGCGTGCTAAAATCGACATGCACCAGACCAAAACGCGGTTTATAGCCCTCGGCCCATTCAAAATTGTCCATAAAGGTCCAGACAAAATAACCGCGCAAATCGACACCTTCTTTCTTGGCTTTGAGCACATTCGAAAGATAATTTTTAAAAAACTCTACCCTGCGCCGGTCCTGAATGCTATTGTCTTTTTCGATGATGTCTTCAAAGGAAGCGCCATTTTCTGTGACAATAATTGGTGGCATTTTTTTATAAGCCGCAAACTGCTTGATGATTTTGTGAATGCCCTCTGGATAAACTTCCCAGCCCATTTCGGTAATATTTTCAGGCTTGATGCCACGCTTTTTGGGCTTTACCTGATTGGCATGCAGAAAAGGAATCAGCGCGACATTTTTAGTGACAACCCTTGTGTAGTTTTGCAGCCCGATAAAATCGAAATCGAAGGTCACTTTTTCCATATCTCCAGACTGAATATGTTTTTCAATTTTTTTCAGGAAGGGGAATTGATCGGTAGGGTAACCCATGCCCAGCAGCGGCTCAATATACAATCTGTTCAAGAGCGAATTCATGCGGTGCGCTGCCATTTTATCTCCTTTTTTGTCGGATCTCGGCTCCACATGCGAGCAGGAAAAAGTAGTCCCGATATTGGCATTTGGTACATTGTTGCGGATAATTCTGCCGCCCTCGGCCTGTACCATCGTGGTATGGTGCGCAGCTTTCAGAAATTTGGTGGGTGCAATTTTGCCAGGAGCGTGCATCCCAATTAAATAGCCTAAAGCCGTAAATGCCATTGGTTCGTTCAGCACCATCCAATTTTTGACCTTGTCACCATATGTTTTTGACACGACATTGCTGTATTCACTAAACCAGCTAATTACATCGCGATTTGCCCAGCCGCCTTTGCGCTGCAAAACCTGCGGCAGGTCCCAGTGATACAGCGTTATCCAAGGCTCTATGCCCTGTTTCAGACAACTGTCGATGACTCGGTGGTAAAAATCAAGTCCTTTCTGATTTACCTTTCCGTAGCCATCTGGTAAAATTCTGGTCCAGGCAGTCGAAAATCGGAAAATCTTAAAATTCATGTCTTTGATGAGTGCAATGTCCGAATCGTATCTATTGTAAAAATCGCAGGAAACATTGCCATTGTCGCCATTTTTGATTTTATGTTTCTTATGTTGCGTAAAATGATCCCATACCGAAGGACTCTTGCCATCGGCATCCCAGGCTCCTTCGATCTGATAGGCAGCTGCAGCTACACCCCATTTAAAATCGGGTCCGAAATCGGCTTTTGAAAATCCAGGATTAGTCAGCAACATTGCCGATAAATCATTAGGAATAGGCAAGAGCGCACCCGCACCTAATATGGAGCTGAGTCTGACAAAATCGCGTCGGTTCATGGAAAGTTGCTTTGTTGAAATTCAAAAATGGTACAATTGCTTAGCAAAATAAGCATTTGCCGCTTTTTTTACAACTTGCATCAATTTTTTTAAAAAAAATCAGGCATTCAGCCTCGAAGAAGGGATGTTTGGATAAAGCTTGGGAGCAGCTTCGTTCATATCCTGAATAATAAAAAAGCCATCATTGCCTTGTTTTTGGTAAAGGGGCATTAGAATCAGTCCCTTGCATTTTGCATAAATGTTTCCGTTCCTATCTGTTGCCAGCAATTCACCTTCTTCTACAGGGTCGAAATTGCGGTAAATTTTATCGCTGCGCATGGCAAAATCATCTCCGGCTAGAATTCTGTGACTGTAAATTAATCGAGCCTCTTTGGGAAGGCTTGCAGCATCTCCGGCAAGTAGCTTTTCATGCTTGGTTTCAATATCTTCGGGATAAAATCCTCCGATAGCTAAAAAGCATTGGATGATGGCCGAAACTGCATGGTCGATAGAATCTGGACTATTGTGCTGACCCGACTCGAAACAGAGCGAAGTGAGGTCTAAATTTGGATAATTTTGTTTGCTGAAATGATGCAGGGCTGTGCCTAAAATATCATCTAAAAATCCGTGTAAAACAGGTGCATGAATGTGCTGCGCTAGTTCACCCGATTTTTCATCTTTCGATGGAATGACAAAAATGCCACCCTGTGCAGTAGTTGTATGCAGGTCGAGAATGACTATTTTTTCTGATTGGTAATTCCTGCTTAGGACTTCGAAATGTTCGATTAATTCATAAAGTTCAAGTTCTTCAGCCTCTAATCTTACTTTATCGCTATTTCTAATCCTTTGCACATTTTCAGCTGACCACATTCGATTCAGATCGGATTTTTGAAAACGGACAGCTTGGTTTGCAGCAGCCAGATTGCCGACCATGCCGACAATTTTTCCTCTGAAATCGAAATGAGTTTTGAGCTGATATTCTGCATCAATTCTACTGAAAACCTCCTCTACGGCCAGGTAACCTGCAGGCTCATTGCCATGTACACAGGTGAGCACAATGAGCAGAGGGCCATGTACAGCGCCGCTACGCTCGCCAATGATACGCTTTTTATCGGTCATTCAGGATTGATTAAGGGAACTAATTGAGATTATTTGCCCTGATAATAGGTCGCATTTTTTAAAACATACATCAACCTAAGAGGGTCGGTTCTGTTCAGCGTTAGTTTGCCTTCCAGGGTGATTGGTTTATCAAGCCTGTAAATAATAGGAGAGGAGGATTCTAATTCGATGACTGATTCGGGACCTGCACCACCGCAAAAAAAGCAGGAAGAATAAGGAAAGGCCGATAAGGTCATTTTACCACGGCTTAGCTCTGCCGGAATAATGTAACCTTTCAGGAATATAGTTTTGCCCTCATATTGCTCTATACTTTTGCTGAAAACCGGCGTGTAGATTACCTCACCGCTCTCTGCATCGAGGTTCGATTTGTATTTTACCTTGCTCAGGATTTTCCAGTAGTACATATCATCTGTTTCTGGAGTTTGAGCAAAAGCAAATGATGAAACAAAAAAACAGAGCGATATAAGCGATAGGATACTTTTCATAATATTTCCAAAAATTTAACAGATGGCAAAAATAAGTAAATTCTTTCACTTATTGCCTTTTAAAATAATGCCAAAGCTGTTAATGAAAACAAAAAAATAGCTACAATTGATTAAAAAGGCTTTGAACTTATATCTCACTAATGTTCAAATCAAGATTATTGTAAAATAAATTTGCGAATTAGATAAGAATTTGTATCTTTGCACACGCAAAAAGTTTTTTGATACGCGCTTGTCGCGATTGGTCTCGTAGCTCAGCTGGATAGAGCATCTGCCTTCTAAGCAGACGGTCACAGGTTCGAATCCTGTCGGGGCCACTTCAAAACAAAAAAAAGTCCGATTTTATCGGACTTTTTTTGTTTTTATAAGCTTGAAAAATTACAGGCTTTATTTTCTTTTATACACAATCATATTGTCATTGTCGCTGCCAGAATGGTAGCCAAGCGTAAAGTTCAGTGGTTTTACTGTATTTTTGCGGTAAGCATCATAAAGGTCTTTTTGTATGCGAACCTCGAATAAAGGAATTGGTTTATTGTATTTGCCATAATAAGTTGGAGTCCACTTGTCTTCGGTGAAATATCTGAATGGTATTCCAGTATCATCCTGGAAAACAGCGGGAGATTTGGCCAGGATTAAATCACGAACCTGTGAGAAATATGGAACGTGCATCAAATAACTGGCAGATTTTGTAAAAGTACGGTTCGATGCAACTGATTCAACTTGCTTTTTCAGTGCAGGGCGCATTTTTAGACCATCATCCGAAAGATCGCAGGAGTGGTAAAAAAGGCTTTTTAATTTTTTAGTTTTGGAGTCTAAAAAGTCAACTCTAACGGACGAGAAATCTCCTTTTTCTGAAACTTTAACAGATCCATCTTCTTTAATTTCCAAAGGTTCTACTTTTACAATTTTGTTGCCACCGCGAACCAAAAATACCAGCATGGTAGGCAGTGCTCCGTTGGCTTGCATGTCAACTTTCATGTGGTTGGTATGGAAAAAACCGCCTGCAATAAAATCATCAATGGTTTGAGCTACATTGTTGCAATAGCTTTCCCATTTTACATCATCGCTTTTTAGGAAATTAAGCTTACCTGCCGGTTCTTTAGCATAAAGATGGTAATTCTTAGCAGATGGGAAAAATTGATAAGAGTAATAAATATCCGGTCCTGAGAAAGGATAAAAGAGGTCTCCGTCTATTTTGTTAAGATCAGCCAGTTCTGTTTCTGCCCAACTGCGAATAGCTTTGAAACGTCTGGCATCTGCTGCTGCCCAACCTGCATCTGCTGATTTTTTGTATGCTTTCCAACTTGCGCTTTGTGTTACTGCGTAGAAAGCCGATCCTGTATCGACATCCATACCAGCAAGAATTCTTGCTACGTCATCGTATTTACGGTCAATTTCAATTTTTGGTTCCTCTCCAATACTTGAGTCTTTTTTAGTAGTGTCGGTAGGGTCTTTTTTATCGGTATTTGAACTGGTATTGCAAGCTTGACCGCTGAAGATGATGCAGGTCAGTGCAAGGAAAAATGCAAAACGGAATAAGTGTTTCATAGCTTTAAATAAGAATTTATCTTTTTTTGATAATTGAGAAGTATGAGATTTAAATTTTAGCAGAATTTTTACTGTTGTTGAAAAAATAAAAAACAAGCAATCCTGTTAGCACTGTGCCTAAACCTGCAAGAGATTCTATAGGGTGGTCAATCATTGTGAATGTCAACATCCAGATTTCGAGTAAAATGAAAATTATAGCAGGAACAGGAAAAAGTGGAGTTTTATATAAACCCGCGGCAATAGGCTCTTTTTTTACCCATCTTACAACCAGAATACCTGCTACAGTAAGTGTGGTAAAAAGTGCAAGCGAAAAGCCTACATATCGGATCACAACATCAAAGGCTGCAGTCAGTGCAAGGGTTATCGAAATTGCTACCTGAAGTAAAATGGCAATTATTGGTGCTCCGCTTTTATTTCGGAAAGACAAAAATTTCAAAGCCGGCATGTCCTGTCCAATTTTGTCTGTAACGCGAGGTCCTGCTATGGTCATACCAAGTACTGATGATAAAAGCGCAAGGCAGATAAGACCTGAAATGATTTTACTGCCCAAAACGCCAAAAATTGCTTCAGCTGCAGTTGCAGCTACTATTGGACCAACAGGATTTCCTTTATCGTCAAATTTTTGCGCAAGTTCCTCCATAGGAACAGCAAATAGAAAAACAAAATTTAACAGAATGTATAAAACAGTAACCAAAATAACTGAAATAATAAGAGACCGTGGAACTGTGCGGTTTGGGTTTTTAACCTCACCTGCAACATAGGTAACTGCATTCCAGCCCGAATAAGCAAAGGAAACATAAATTAGAGAGACGGCAAATGAATTACTTGCTATTGCTTTCCAATCGGCAGCTCCCATCGTAAAACTGAAATGATCGATATTTTGTGTCATCGTTATGCCACAGAAAATCAAAACAATAATCAGTAGTAAATTCAAATAAGTGGTTCCTTTTTGTATGATTTCGCTGAGTGAAATGCCTGCAAAATTGATCAAAGCAGCAACTAATACAACAATGACAGCAGTGATTGTAGCATTTATTTCCGGAAAAATGTAACCGAAATAGGTGCCAAAAGCCATAGCAGCAGCAGCAATTGGAGCAGCAAAACCAATAGTAGCCGATGTCCAACCTGAAAGGAATCCCAAAGCAGGATGATAAATTCGACTCAGATAATTGTATTCTCCACCTGAACCCGGATAACGGACTGCAAGCTCTGCATAGACCAATGCTCCACATAGTGCAGCCAAGCCACCTGTTGCCCAAAGCACAATAATGGCAAAAACAGATTTTATGCCTAATACCTGATAACCCAAAGATGTAAACACTCCTGTGCCAATCATACAGGCAGCAATTACTGCCACGGCACCAGTCAGGCTGATTGTTGATTTATTGTTTTCCACTGTTAATTTTGTCTTTAAAAAACGATAAGCAGTTCAGAGAACTGCTTATCGCGCAAAGATATGATATATTTTTTAACTTTTCTAAAGATGCATAATTATTTGCGTCTGTATCTGCTTCTTGTAGAGAAATCAATTTTGGCATCGACAGACTTTGCCAGATCCTGAAACTCCTGATAGGTCATGTCAGCTATAAATGGTACAGGGTCGATGCGTTGGTCGTTTTTGAAAACTTCATAATGTACATGTGGAGCAGTTGAATAACCAGTGCTACCAACATAACCGATAATCTGTCCACGTTTTACTTTTTGACCCGGAGTGGCAGCAATTTCAACCATGTGTCCGTATAAAGTTTGGTAACCATAACCATGATCAATAACAACATTTAATCCATAGCCGCTACTTTTGTATTCAGTGCGGGCTACAATTCCATCGCCTGTTGCAAATATGGGCGTACCCTGTGGCGCAGTCATATCAATTCCCTGATGCATTTGTGATCTGGCACCTGTTACAGGGTCGACTCTCATACCAAAACCTGAAAGCATGTGAATGGGTCTGTCGAGGTAGGGAATAGGTCTGATAGCAGGGATAGAGCGTAATTTCTTATCCTCTTTTTGAGCTTTGCTGAGTAATTCGTCCTGTGATACTGTGATTACATTTAGCTGATGTTGAATAGTTTGAACCTTTTCGGCCAATTCCAATAGTTTTTTGGAGTCGCTTAACTGTACTAGTTCGGGGTTTTTTACACTACCGCCAACGCCACCTTTCCAACTGCTTTCATCTATCTGGCCCAATGCAAGCATTGAACGATAAAGGCTATTGTCGCGATCGCGCATGCCACATAGTTCAAGAGATAAAGCATCGAGTTCTTTGTTGCTTTGAACAATCTTGGTCTTCAGCTGATTTTTTTCGGCAAGATAAGCTTTTACATCATTGGGGGTGACATAGTTCCAAACACCCCATGAATAAAGCAGTACAGCTGCAGCAGCTGCGCCGTATTTAAGTATTTTTTTTACAGTAGAGGCCTTTACAGTCTCATACTTCAGCGTTTCAGCGTTGAAACGGTACATTACCTTTTTTTTCATCGCAATAGTTGTTTTTGGCTTTTCTAACAGGATTTTGTATTGTCTTCTTCCGAAATTATTTTTTTTGGCAAATAGAAGAAAACCACTCAAATCTTAAATTTTCACAAATACTCCAAAGGCAAAGATAGGCAGCTTTTTTTTAAAATAACAAGCTTTCTTGTTTTCTTTTAGTCCTTTTAAAAAGTTAAAAATATTAATAGAATGTTAAAATCATTACTATTCTTAGTATTAATTTTAAGTCTACCACGCTCAGTAAAATTTAATTTCAAAAACACTGATTATTTTTATTGAAAATTTTTATAATTTTTTTGTTCGATTTTATGAAGTGCTTTGTAAAGTTTATGCGCTTGCTTTTTGAAAATAATATCCATTTTAACTATCTTCGCCAAATAAACGGGATATGAAAACGATTATTGTAAACATAGGAGATGAAATACTAATAGGACAGATTGTTAATACCAATGCTGCCTGGATGGCTACTGAGTTGAATATTTACGGAATTGATGTTGTCAAGATGATAACTGTTTCCGATGAAAAAAACGCTATCATCGATGCCGTAAAATCGGCCATGATTGAAGCTGATCTTGTTTTGATTACCGGAGGACTCGGTCCCACAAAGGATGATATTACAAAAAAAACACTCTGCGATTTATTCAACGACGAATTAGCGTTTCATCAGGAAAGTTTTGATAATATTTCAAGGCTGCTCGAACAGTTTGGCCGAGTGCCCGATGACAGATACCGCATTCAGGCTTTAATGCCCAAAAATGCTCAAATCCTAATAAACAGAGCAGGGACAGCGTCAGCTATGTGGTTCGAAAAAGACAATAAAATTGTGGTTTCGATGCCGGGGGTGCCTAAAGAAATGATGTATCTGATGTCGAATAAAGTACTCCCTTTGCTTCAAGATCGAAATATCATTCAGGAAATTGTTCATGTCACCTATATATGTTACGGAAAAGGAGAGACTGACCTTTCTGACATGCTTGAGGATTTCGAAACAGCACTTCCTTCGAATATAAAACTTGCCTACCTGCCAAATACATCGAATGGTTATATCAGACTAAGACTGAGCGGGCGTGGATACGATCGCATTTTGCTTGAAAATAGACTGAACGATCAGGCCGAAGCATTAAATAAAACACTTGGCAACTTGATTTTTGGGAAAGATAACGATAGCCTGGAAGCTGTAGTTTCGAAATTACTGATTGAAAAAAGTTCTAGTCTTTCAATTGCCGAAAGTTGCACAGGAGGTAAGATTTCACACAAAATTACATCAGTACCAGGTTGTAGTAAATATTTTATGGGTTCTATTGTTGCTTACAGCAATGATTTGAAAATTAATCTCTTGGGGGTGAACCCCGATACAATTCAAAACTTTGGCGCGGTGAGCGAAGAAACGGTCATCGAAATGGCAAAAGGAGCAAAAGCATCCTTCAAAACAGATTATGTAATTGCCAGTTCAGGTATTGCCGGCCCGGAAGGTGGAAGTGATACTAAACCGGTAGGTACCATTTGGATTGCCATCGCTCACCCGGGAGGCGTTTTTGCCAAAAAACTCAAATTGGGCAATAATCGCGACAGAAATATTGAAATGACTTCAAA
>JBIPOO010000355.1:0-3516 GCA_044379045.1 Saprospira sp. | reverse complement strand
ATTGTTTGTCGACAATCCATTTTAGCTGCATATTTTGCGTGCTGTTCATTTTTTTGGTAAAATGAAGCGTTTCAGACAAAGCCATATAAATACTGTCTTCGGTAAAACTACTATCGCTCATCAATTCAACTCGGGTTCTTTCCTCGGATGTAACGGTTGCATACATGTCGAAATAAACAGATTTATTCGCTTCAATATCAAAAGTTTGATTATTCATTATCCAAGTCGTTTCTGACAATTCTACCTGAATAATGGTATCTGACTCTATTTCTAATTCTTGAACTTCCAAGCCTGAACCTTTCAAAGTGAGTACATAATGAGATCTTGGAATCGTAAATTGTCGCGAAGATTTTATTTCAGCAAAAAACTGATGATCTAAGTAAATCTGTACTTTTTGTGCTTTCTGCATAGCGAATGAAACATTCATTTGTTCTTCGTTCCCATCCGTTATAATGAAATGATGATCTACCGCTAAGGTATCTTCTGAATTCATAGCATACACTCGCACAGATTGATAACCCGAAACCATATAGGGAATACTTATGATACTATCGGTATAGTTATAAATTTCTGAATGTAAAACGTCCTCATAATAAAGCTGGAACTGTGTAAAGTTCTCCCCTTTTATCTTGAGTTGAATATTATTGGCTGGCACAAAAAGTGATTGGTTCTGTGAAGAGACTTCAACCTTTATTGGATTTGAGATTTTGGGAAAGAGCGGAACATAATACTTACCACGAGCATTCAAGTGCTCATTGACAACAAATTTCATGTCATCGTATCCTTTTCTGAATATCCATAAACTATCTCCGGGCAAAATGTAATTGGACGAAATAAAATTGGAACTCTGCTGTTCGGTCGATGCGCTAAAGAACCAGTCTTCATCATTCTTGAACCAAATTTCTGAACCACTTAAAGGTGAACCAACTGTTTGTACCCATAAAAACTGATCCTCCTGCCCCATTGAAATGAGCGAACTCTTTTCTCTATTTGCCGTAGCTTGATTTGAAACTGTGAAATAGTTGGCATAGGATCTAATTCTTTTGTTCCAATTGGAGGTTTGATTCGGAACTTGAAATATATTTTCAATGGTCCATTTATAGGTTTCTCCAGCTTCTAAGGCAGGAATTTGCAAAGCACTTACATTGTTTCCAGTAATGCGAACATCATGTTGCAATCGATAACAGGTTCCGTACAATCTGTACAATTTAAACTGATAACCTTTAATTTGTGAATGAATAGCCCATCTAAAATCGGGAGTTGTGGAATTCACAATAGGAATGCTGCTATCATCGCCTGGAACAATCAACTCCGGCTTAGCCCTAATCCAACTTGACCAAATACCTGAACTACGGTCGGTAATAGTGTATTTGTTGTTTTGCCTTTTAATTGGTAAACTACCATTGATATGAGCAGTTAAATTCGATGAAACGTTTTGTTGAATAATTCTGAACGAACTTGTGGCATTGTTATTTACAGGGCCACCTTTTGCAATGACAACATGTCCATATTGATGACTGAATGAATTTCGAGCCAGAATATCATCTGTTGTTGGTGGCACCGTTGATTGCCCATTTTCAAATTTTTTGAAACCTTTTCTATTTCCGGTTACCTGATTATAATCTACTCCATTGCCAGGTCCAGCCGAAATTTTAAATCTAGTTGTATAATAGCGTGGGGGCAATTCCGCACACTGCCATCCGTAGGGATTTCTATAAAAATTGGAATTGTAGTATTGAGATGAGATATTACTTGAGCTAGCATCATAATCACCGTTTTCACAGCCGCCGTTTTTATAAATTGGAACATTATTAAACTGCCCTAATTCGGTACCAAAATTAGGTACATTTGGATGAGGACAAGACCAGGGTTGAAGTTCAGGTCTTTTCTGAACCAAAAATTCACGAGTAAAACAAGCAATAGGAAGATTCTGACTGTTATAAGCCGTTACCTTCCATCTATGCTCCTTGAAATAACTTAAACCATTATTTACCTGAAAAATAACAAGCGCAGAATTAGTAGGAGGAAAAACCTGATTATTTAAACTTCCATTTACAGTAATAGGATTCCAAGAGGAATTTGATGAAACCCACATTTCGAGTCTGTAATAGCTGATATTCAAACCCTCTTCGTGCTGCCAGGTCAAACGAGGTTCATTATCGATCCATTCAGCTTCGTTCAATGGATTTGTAAGTACATTTAAAGCATTGCATTGAGTACAGTTTGGCAATGTAACAGGCAATACCTGAGCAGATACTCTAATTCGATAGGGATTCTCATCTGCATCGTTACTAGCAATACTGATGGTAGTTGTATAAGTTCCTACTGCCTGAGCTGAAAAGTTGAGATTAAGGTTGACAAAGCTGCCAGGATTAACGGTAAGGTTAGTAGTCGCCCCTTGGAAACTAAAAGTTTGACTGCCACTAAGACTCACTTGAGAAATCTGTAGTGGAGCAGTGCCCACATTTTTAATCTGAACAGGATCTTGCAAAGCCGTTCCCTGCCCTGTAGTTCCCATAAAATGGGCCGATTGACTGGCTCTGAGTTGATTATCAATAAGCACTTCAATTTCGGGTAAACTAGGTTGAATTGCCTGTAATCTTATGATTATCTCAGTCGTGGACTCATCGGCATCATTGTTCAAAATCGTCAACTTCATCTGTTCAAAACCTGCCTGGACAGGAGTATATCTGAGCAATATAAAAGTTTGAGCATAGGGAATCAACAGATTCAAATAATTCGGATCGATCTGAACATTGGGATTATTTGATAGCAATTGATGAAGCTGCAAATTGGCCGTTCCTATATTATCGACAGCAAGTTGTATAAATTGTGTTTGACCGACAAATACAGGTTGATTTACTAATGAAATTGTAGCCTGATTGGCAATTAGTGATTGCTGATAACTTAATGCAATTTCTGGAGCAGGACCATTTATTACCTTAAATGACAGACTAAACTGAAAAATTGGCACATTGGGGTCATTTGAAGAAACCTCAACAATTAGCGTTTGGGGGCCTAGCAGCAAGGGGGAAATTCTAAGATTAAAACTATCATACTGCAATTGATTTATAGGATTTTGAATCCCAGATGTAATCTGAGCAAAATTTTGATTTTCTGTAATTTGCGAAATTACTAAAGGATTCTGCCCTATGTTTTTAACTTTAAAATTGAAATCGTAGATCTGATTAACTACCAAATTTGGCAAACCAAGTGTTTGCATTCTTTGTATAATGATACTATCATAAGCTACCTCAATGATTGGAGGCAATTGAATCACCCTTACAGCTAAATAAATAATGGAGTCACAACCGTTTGCTCCGGTCAATATTGCTGTATAACTGCCCGATTGACTAATGCTAATCCCATTCCACAAATATGGCGTAGCGTTGACATTGATGCTCAAATATTGTTGAGACTGCGAAATAGGTAAAACTGTAAGCTGATAAGTAACCAAAGAATCGCAGGAATTTACGCTATTGTAAAGCTGCTGCTGCGAACCTGCATCGTAAAAAA
>JBIPOO010000356.1:0-3516 GCA_044379045.1 Saprospira sp. | reverse complement strand
TTGAAAAAATCAGTCAGGTCTACCCCACTGTGCTGACTAAGAAAATCGCGCATTTGCTGACTGTTGATACTGCGATGTCCAAAACTGTCAAGCACTGCAGACATAGAGGAGCGGAAAAGGCTGTCGCCTAAATACCAGCGCAGATTATGTGCAACAGATGCTCCCTTGTTGTACACATGGTCACCATAGGTGTATTGGTGCGGCATGCCCGAAATGGGTCGGTAACCGCCTTCTGATCTGTGTGCATTTTGTAACACATCGTAGTGGTTCGTTTTTACATCGGCAATGTAGCGGTTCCATCCATAAACATAGCCAATAAATAAATGCTCGCAAAAGCTGGCCATCCCTTCATTGATCCACATATCTTCGGCCGTTTCGCAGGTAGTAAGATCGCCCCACCAATGATGCGATAATTCATGGGCCATCAAATCTTCGTAGGTGAGCAGTCCGTTTAATGTAGCACGCGGATAGGCAATATTGGTAGCATGTTCCATAGCTCCGGCATTAAAGGGAACGGCAGAGTAGCCTACCTTATTCCAGCGGTAAGGGCCAAACCAATATTCGTAAGCTGCAATGGCGCCAGGAAGATTGGCAAAGGAAGCTTTCATAGCTGCTGTGTCGGCTGCAACAGCAACGAGCTCTATAGGAATGATTCCATTTATACCATTTGTCTGTTGATAAACCGTGGTATAATCGGCCGAAGCGATGCAGGCCAGATAAGTGGGAATGGCAGTATCCATTTGCCAGCTTCTGGTTCTTAAAGACCCGTTTGCAACATCACTTGTGAGGTATCCATTGCAAAATGCAGGCTTATTGGCAGGCGTTGTAATATTAAAAGTATAGGTAGCGCGCTCCACAAAGTTATCGAAACATGGATGCCATACCCGGCCAAAATTATGCGGATTGGCACTGAATCCAACGCCAAGATTGTAACTGTAACCGCTTTGAAAATAAAAACCGCCCCAGCTGCCATCGCTCTGCGGTCGGCCTCGGTAATAGACTCTGAGGTAAGAAGTGTCATTCAGATTCAGCGCTGCAGGGAAACTGACACTAATAATGGTATCATTGTGCGCGTAAGCTAGGGCATTGCCATTCATTACAATTGAATCCACAGTTAATTTCAACAAATCGAGACTGATGGAGGAAACCGCATTCATTTTTGGTACAAAACGGATTCCGCAGGATGCACTCACATCTCCGGTTGTTGTATTGTTAATGCTAAAATCGACATCGTAATGCAACACATCGAAGGTGTCACTTCGGTCATTATAGTTGATATTCAAAGCTTTTTGTCCACCCCATTGCTGGTATGCAGCCCAGGTTTCTTTTTTCATCCGCTGGCAGGAGGGACAATCCTTGTGTTTATGCTGTGCAATTAGGTTTGAATTCAAAAAAACGAAAGCAAAAATTAAAAAAAACAGCGCTTTGGAATAGGATTTCATTTTCATTATATATTTTTGGATTTGGAGATTGAGGGATTGGTATACAAAGATAGGGAATTTTTAGATTATCAGATTGTCAGAGTTCAGATTTTCAGATTAGATGCCAGACTTTAAGAATCTAGACATTAGACTTTAGACTTTGAGAATTATCAGACATCAGCTTTCCTAATTATCAAATTATCAAATCACCGAATTTTCAAATTAAATAATTCTTTCATCTTACAATATGATCCTCGCATTAGACCAAGGCACTACAAGTTCAAGAGCTATTATCTTCGACCGAAATGGCAAAATAATCAGTATGGCACAACAAGAATTCCGACAGATTTATCCGCAAAGTGGTTGGGTTGAACACGACCCCATGGAGATCTGGCATACACAGATAGCTGTGGCAAAAATAGCCCTGCAGCAGTCGGGACTTTCTGCAAGTGACATCAAAGCCATTGGCATCACCAATCAGCGGGAAACGACCATAGTTTGGGACAGAGCAAGTGGGCAGCCAATTTATAATGCCATTGTATGGCAGGACCGCCGGACTGCTGAAATTTGCGAAAGATTGAAAAACAAAGGTCTTGAAAACACAGTAAGGGAAAGAAGCGGATTGGTTATAGATGCCTATTTCTCAGGAACTAAAATCAGCTGGATATTAGACCATGTAGCGGGCGCCCGCGAGAAAGCCGAAAAGGGAGAACTTTGTTTTGGAACAGTCGATAGTTGGCTGCTTTGGAATCTGAGCAGTGGGAAAGTACATGCTACTGATTATAGCAATGCCTCTCGCACCATGATTTTCGACATCAGAAATCTCTGCTGGGATGGCGATATGCTCAGGGAGCTGGATATACCCGTACAAATGTTGCCCGAGGTGAAAGCATCGAGCCATATTTTCGGCTATGCTGACGCGAAATTTTTTGGCGCTGAGATTCCCATTTCAGGAATTGCTGGCGACCAACAAGCTGCTCTTTTTGGACAGGGCTGTTTCGAGCCGGGCATGGCCAAAAACACTTATGGCACTGGCTGTTTCATGCTGATGAACAGTGGCACTGAAATGATTTTATCCAAGAGCGGATTGCTCACAACCATTGCCTGGGGCTTGGATGGCAAGGTAGAATATGCGCTCGAAGGTTCGGTTTTTATTGCAGGAGCCGCCATACAGTGGCTGCGCGACGAGGTAAAAATTCTTGATTCCGCTGCCGATTCGGAATATTATGCCAACAAAGTTTCCGATAATGGCGGGGTCTATGTTGTTCCAGCCTTCGCCGGACTTGGCGCGCCCTATTGGGATATGTACGCCAGGGGTGCTATTCTGGGCCTAAGTCGAGGCAGCAGCAAGGCGCATATCATTAGAGCTACGCTCGAATCATTGGCCTATCAAACTCGTGATGTGCTGATGGCGATGGAAAGTGATTCGGGGCTAAAACTCAAAACACTGAGGGTAGATGGTGGTGCCTCTGCCAATAATTTCCTGATGCAATTCCAATCGGATATTTTGGCTGTTGATGTTTCGCGCCCTGAAATACTTGAAACCACAGCGCTTGGAGCAGCTTATCTGGCTGGACTTGCGGTGGGATTCTGGAAAAAATCGGAACTTATCAATGAGCGGAAAACTGAGCGCAGTTTCAATCCGACAATGCCCGAAGAAAAAAGAGAAAAACTCTACAAAATCTGGCAGAAAGCCGTTGAAAAAACGAGCGGTTGGTTGGAGGAATGATGTGCTAATTTGAAAATTTGGTAATTTGAAAATTTGAGAATTTGAGCATTTGATGATTTGATGATGTAATGACGAATTAGCCAATCAAAAAAATCCGAAGGAAAAAACTCCTTCGGATTTTTTGAACTTCGTTTCCCAAATTTTAACCTACTGTTTCAACCTAGGATCAAGCGCATCGGTCAGTCCCTCTCCTATCAGATTGAAAATTGTGACGGTAACAAAAATGGCTACCCCCGGAAATACTGCAAGCCACCAGGCTTTGATGCCCGCATCGCGCGAGGCTTTCAGCAATGAGCCCCAGGTTACCTGTTCTGGTGGAACCCCTACCCCGATAAAAGAGAGAAAGGACTCTGTAAGAATGGCAGA
>JBIPOO010000106.1:0-12615 GCA_044379045.1 Saprospira sp. | reverse complement strand
CTACCTTAACTTGCTGTTTCTCGGTAGGCGGACCAACTTTTTTATCATTGCCACTATTTCCAAGCTCATTCGATGCAGTACGGTTCTGTCCCTCTTTTTTTGCACTGTTGAATCCAGTAGCAATAACAGTAACAGAAAGTTTCTCGCCTAAAGATTCATCGAAACAGTTACCCCAAATGAGATCGGTACCTTGACCAGCTTCTTCCTGAACATATTCGGTAATTTCAAAAATTTCATCCATGGTCACTTCACGGGATCCGGATGAGATATTGAGCAGAATATGTTTTGCGCCTTTAATATCGCTGTCTTCGAGTAGTGGCGACTGCAGAGCGGCTTCAACGGCGCGTATTGCGCGGTCTTCACCTTCGACTGCAGCAGTTCCCATAACCGCTACACCAGAATCGCGCATAACAGTATTCACATCTTCGAAGTCAACATTGACATAACCCGGTACAGTAATAATTTCGGCAATGCCTTTGGCTGCTGTAGTCAAAATCTCATCGGCCTGTGCAAAAGCATTGGTGATGGTTAAATTGCCAAAAATTTTACGCAACTTATCGTTTGAAATGACAATAAGGGTATCTACATTTTTCTTCAATTCGGCAAGTCCTTCAAGTGCCTGTTGCGAACGTCGTCTGCCTTCAAAGGTAAAAGGCATCGTGACAATAGCAACAGTGAGTATATCCATTTCCCTTGCTGCTTTGGCAATGACAGGAGCTGCACCGGTACCGGTACCACCACCCATGCCTGCAGTAACAAAGAGCATTTTGGTACTATCTGCAAAAAAGGATCTTACCTCATCGATTGATTCGAGACAGCATTCGCGACCAACATTTGGTTTAGAACCAGCGCCTCTTCCCTCGGTAAGGCTCATGCCCAGCTGAATTTTAACAGGGACCGGACTTTGGGCCATAGCCTGATTGTCGGTATTGCAGATGGCAAAATCGACACCTACAATTCCCTGTTTGTACATGTAGGAAACAGCATTGCTTCCACCACCACCAACACCAATTACCTTGATGATGGAAGCGTCGTTCTCGGGTATGTTGAACAGCATATTTAAAGACAGATTGAAAAGTCAAAAATGAAATTAGTCAATAACGGGCATAAAACATTAGTTTGCCGATATATCTCGCCAAATTAACATAATTATAAATTATTACCAATACTTTAACCGAAAAAAGTTAAAGATTGATTAAAATCAGGTTAACTTATTTTAAATCTGCATCCGGTTCAGATTCAAACCAAAGCTTGGTACGTTGATAAATTTTATCAAGCCAGTTCGATTTCTGAGGATCTTTTTTATTCCCACCTTGTGTCTGCTGACCAGTTGTAACTGTTACTGTCTTGCTGATTTGATTTCCGGAATAAGAGCCAGTAAACTGACGAACTTTACCGTTTTCAATATCCTCGAAACCTTTTAGTACCAAACCAATTGCAGTTGAAAATACCGGACTTGCGACTTCTTTTTCATATCCGTGTGCAAGGTGTTCAACCGGAATACCTGTTCTGGCATTCAAACCAGTACGAAGCTCAACCAGTTTAGCAAGGTTTTTCAACAAGGCACCACCACCAGTGAGGACAACACCACCGCTCAGTTTACGATCGAAACCCGATTTGCGGATTTCCCAATAAACCTGATCGATGATTTCTTCCATGCGTGCCTGTATGATATGAGCCAGATTACGTTCAGAAATTTCCTTGTGCGGATGACCTTTCAGCCCTGCAATCGTGATGATACGGTTATCTCCGATTTCTGATGCCATAGCCGAACCGAATTTTACTTTCAGTTTTTCGGCCTGCTGCTGCATTACACTGCATCCTTCTTTGATGTCTTTTGTAATAACATTGCCACCAAAAGGAATAACGGCAGTATGACGAATGATACCATCGTGGAAGATAGCAATATCTGTTGTGCCACCTCCAATATCAACTAATGCGATACCTGCTTCCATTTCCTCTTTGCTGAGCACTGCTGCTGCAGAGGCAATTGGTTCAAGGGTAAGGCCTGCCATTTCAAGTTTTGATTTCTCAACACATTTCTGCAGATTTTTTATGGCTGTAATCTGACCTGTGATGATATGGAAATTCGCCTCGAGACGAACACCCGACATCCCAACAGGGTCAACAATTCCTTGTTCGGAATCGACGATATATTCCTGCGGAATAACATGAATAATCTTGTCGCCCGGGGGCAAAGCCAGTTTGTACATATCGTTGATAAGACTGTCGATGTCGCCATGCGCAATCTCATCGTGAATGCTGCTGCGGGTATGAATTCCGCGATGTTGCAAACTTTTGATGTGCTGACCTGCAATACCAACATTGATGACACCGATTTCGAGGCCTGAGCGGTGTTCAGCCTCGACAATGGCATCGCTGATTGCTTTTACAGTTTTTTCGATATTGGAAACAACACCTCTGATGACGCCGATAGATTCTACCTTGCCAGTTCCAAGAATTTCCAATTTGCCGTTTACATCTTTACGGCCTGCCATTGCGACTATTTTGGTTGTACCAATGTCGAGGGCTACTACGATTTCATTATTATTCTCCATCCTGTTAGAGTTTAGTGTGGGCTAAGCCCAATTAAATAAAAGTGTTTTCAGTAAAAATTATATTAGTCCGTTTTTTTGATTTCTTTCTTTTCAGTCGTTTGTTCTTTCATTTTAGCTACTATCTGATTATCATATGCCAGACTGATGTATTTATATTTTTCCCAACCTTCGTAGGGCAAAGCTTTTTCATAGAAATTCTGCAAACGGATAAGCTTATCATCTCTATTGTCGGCAGGTAAACCGAAATAAATCTTATGATTTCCCAATTTAGGTACCAGAATTGCCTCACCATTATGGTCAATATGTATCTGTTCAATTTGCACTTTCAACAAGGGATTTGCCAATATTTTTTTTGCCAGTTTAAATACCTGATTCAGTCGATTTTCGGGCAATTCGAGGAATGCTTCATTATAAATTCCAATATCGCCTGTCACTACCAGATTTCTTGCGGTATACTTTGACGAATGCGGAATTCTGGTTCCTTTATCATCGAGATAATACGTTTCATCTTCAAGATCCATTACCCTCAATATTGGTTCCCTTTGACTCACTTTAATATTTACATTATTTAAAGCGTCAATATACACATCTGCATCTTTAATAAATAAATCCTGTTCGAGCGCAAGTTCGGTAGCCTTTGTATTGATTTTTTCAATTGTTTGCCCCTCAACATAATGTCCGAACTTATTGAAAATTATGCTTTTAACATCATCTTCGTTCACAAAACGGTTTTTATTAGAATCTTCGATAATCTGAATTTTCAACTCTTTTACCAAACTTTTTCTTTTGTAACGCAGCGCGCCCATCACAATCAGCAGCAGTACAAGAGCGACAAGGACCCAAATGAGTCTCTTGACGATCCAGCGCATTCTTTTTGGATGTATTTTCATGTTACGTTATTAAATTTTATTAAATCGTTGTGAATCAGACATTAAAAACTGCTTTGGCGATGTCTTTTGTCATGGCACCAATATCGCCAGCTCCCAATGTCATTAAAACTTCAATTTTTCTATTTTTAAGTGTATCAATTAAATTATTTTTCGAAACTAGTTCCTTGTTTTTACATTTCATTTTTTCGAAAATGATATTGGAACTTACACCCTCAATAGGCAATTCTCTGGCTGGATAAATATCCATTAGCAATACTTCGTCCAATTCATCGAGCGCAGTGGCAAAACCATCAACAAAATCGCGGGTTCTGGAATAAAGATGCGGCTGAAAAACTCCGGTAATTTTACGCTCGGGATAAAGACTGCGTGCCGCTCTGATTGCCGCCCTCAACTCTTCGGGATGATGTGCATAATCATCGATAAAAACTGCTTCGGGACTCACATAAACCCATTCGAACCTGCGCCAGATTCCCCTGAAAGTTCTAAGTGCCTGTCTGATTTTTTGTTCATCGCAACCCAGCAAACGTGCAACAGCAATAGCTGCTGTAGCATTTTCAACATTGTGGCGACCAGGCAGGGTAAACAAAAGGTCATCCAAAATTAAAGCAGCTGCACTGTCTTTCCAATCAAAAACAAAGTTAGGCGCTTCGGAACGGATTCTGAAACTATGATAATCGGCACTGTTATCGGTTCCATAACTATGTATTTTTGCTTTTATTCCATCTTTATCGACATTTTCTTCCAAGCCTTTGCGCAGTAAAAGATGCCCTTTTGCCTGACCCATAAATTTCACATAGGTCGATTTCATCTCCTCATGATTGCCATATATATCCAAATGATCGGCATCCATGGAGGTTACGATGGCAATTTCGGGATTTAGCTGCAGGAAGGAACGATCAAATTCATCGGCTTCCATCACCACCCATTCAGCATTTCCATTAATGAAATTTGAATTGAAATTATTGGCTATGCCACCCAGAAAAGCTGTACAGTCGATACCGGCAGTCCGAAGAATATAAGTTAAAATTGAACTTGTGCTTGTTTTACCATGTGTACCTGCAACTGCTATGGTTTTCCGGTTTTTGGAAATCAGGCCAAGGACTTCTGCCCTTTTCATTATGGGATAAGCATTTTCTCTGAAAAATATCAATTCTGCATGTTCCTTAGGAATAGCTGGCGTATAAATCACCAGGTCGATACCTTCAGGAATGAGTGCAATATCTTCGTGATAATGAATTTGCATACCCTCCTGTTCCAATTCTGCAGTCAAATCGGTACGTACTCTGTCATAGCCCCATATTTTCATACCAAGACCATTGAAATAGCGGGCAAGGGCACTCATGCCTATACCGCCAATTCCGACGAAGTAAATCTTTTTGATGCTGGAGAAATCCATATAATTTAATTCAAATTTATTTTTTCAATGCCAGACATTCCTTAGCTATCCTTTCCGATGCATCGGGCATTGCGAGTTTTTTAATATTTATTTCCAATTCATTAATACGTTTTTCATCATTGAGCAAACCAATCGCTGTTTTTACCAGAGTCTCTCTTGCCTCAGCATCTTTTACCAAAAGGGCAGCATCTTTTTTCACCAAAGACATCGCATTGGAAGTCTGATGGTCCTCGGCAACATTGGGCGAAGGAATCAGAATGGCCGCTTTTCCGCAAACACAGAGTTCAGAAATGGTAAGCGCTCCTGCCCTTGCAATCACCAGATCAGCTGCAGCATAAGCCAGATCCATCCGATCGATAAATCCCAAAACTTTCACTGCCGGCATCGCTGCTGCAAGCGGCGAAAAGGTTTCGAAATAAAATTTTCCCACCTGCCAGATAATCTGAACCTTTGCACTATTCAACTCACCTAAACTGTTTCCAATGCTTTCGTTGATTGTTTTAGCACCAAGACTGCCTCCTGTTACTAAAATAACCTTTTTATCGTTGTCCAATCCATAATGTTTAAGTCCTTCTGCTTTCTTGCTGCTGATATCGAGAATGTCCTGACGAACAGGGTTACCGGTGAGCATCATTTTTTCTTTTGGAAAGAAACGTTCCATATTATCGTAGGCAACACAGATTTTTTGCGCCGATTTTGCCAAAAGCTGATTGGTCTTTCCAGCAAAAGAATTTTGTTCGTGAATGAGTGTTGGAATTTTTCTCCATCCTGCTACTTTCAGCGCTACTCCGCTTGCATAACCACCCACTCCAATTACAGCATCGGGCTTGAATTTAGAAATCAGCCCCCATACCTTAAACATCGAAAACAAAATTTTAAAGGGCAGACTGATATTTTTCCAAAGTTCTTTACGTTGAAAACCGCTGATCCAAAGTCCTTCAATTTTATAGCCGGCCTTCGGAATTTTTTCCATTTCCATTTTACCCTTGGCACCAATAAAAAGGAACTCAGCCTCGGGCATCTGTTTTTTGATAGCCTCGGCAATTGCAATAGCGGGATAAATATGACCGCCTGTTCCTCCTCCACTGATGATAAATTTCATAACTATAATTTATACCTGATCAATTTGCTTTTCCTCTGTTTTGGGTTTATTCTCTTTTTTATCCTCATTAGCCTCTACCCTTTTTTCTTTTTCGCTGGAATTTTCAATTTGTCTGCTTACAGATAGAATGATTCCCAATGATATTCCTGTAAACATAAGCGATGTACCACCCAGACTTACAAACGGCAAAGTCAGACCAGTAACCGGCATCAGATTTACATTTACAGCCATATGGGCAAAAGCCTGAATGGTGATACTAAGTGTTAATCCCATCGCCAGCATCGAACCAAAAGCCTTGGGCGATTTATTCACCATTCGGATGGTTCTGATTACAAGCATCATATAAAGCATCAATACCAAAGCACCGCCAATCATTCCATATTCTTCGATGATGATACAATAAATATAATCGGAATAAGCATGTGGCAGAAAGTAGGATTGCACACCATTGCCAGGGCCAACTCCAAAGAAACCGCCTTTAGCAACTGCCATTTTTGCCTGAAGGAGCTGAAAGGTATCTTCGGGACTACCTCCTTCGAAGAAGACTTTCAGGCGGCTTATCCAAGTATCGATCCTGATGGCAGGAAAAATCTCTGACATGATAATAAGCATAGCAAATAATCCGGCTCCAAGCATTATCAAAGAAAATACGTTTCTCAATTCAACTTTTCCAATAAACATCTGCATCACACAGGTGAGAAAAAGTACAAGAGCATTTGAAAGGTCGAATGGAGCGATGAGTATAACAGTTGCTAAAACAGGGCCCAACAATTCCAACTGTGAAAGTTTTTTTGTTTGCATAATGGCTACTGTTCTTGATACATACAGTATAATGGCCAATTTTGCAAAATCAGAAGTCTGAAAGGTAATTCCTACAAAAGGCAGCCTTATCCACCTGGAAGCGCCATTGATGTTCACACCAAAGAACATGGTGTATATCAGCATAGGAATCGCAATGGCAATAAGCACAGTTGACCAACGTGCATACTGCATATAATTCACCATATGAGCTATGTACATAACAACGACTGCACCCATCATCAGCACAACATGTCTAACCAGAAAGGACTCCGTATATGTATTATTTCGTTGTGCCAATACATCGGCCGAGCTGTAAACAGTAAGCACAGAAAAAATAGCAAGCATAGCAATGACCAACCAGATGATTCTATCACCCTGCATCAGTGCCGCCACTCTGTTTCTTAATATTTCTGCTCTGTTGTTCATCATTAAAATCTCAATTTATTTTCAGATTCGACAATTGCCGAACTTACAATTTCTTTGAATACATTTCCTCTGTGCTGATAATTGTTAAAAAGATCAAAACTTGCACAGGCAGGCGACAGTAGCACAACATCACCCTCATTCGCATATAGACTTGCCGATTTAAGTGCTTCCTGCATGCTACCTGTTTCGACAATTATATCTACACTGTTTTTGAATGCATCCAGAATTTTGCTATTGTCTTTACCCATACAAATCACAGCTTTCACTTTTTGCGCTACCAATTCAAACAATGGGCTGTAATCGTTACCTTTATCTACTCCACCAACAATCCAGACAACCGGTTTAGCCATCGCTTCCAATGCATAAAATACCGAATCGACATTGGTTGCCTTACTGTCGTTAATAAATTCAACACCATTAATAATGGCAACCGATTCTAAACGATGTGCTTCGTTCACAAAGGTTTTGAGTGCTTCGGCAATTTTTTCATTTCCAATGCCCAGTTTTTTGGCGACCAACACTGCGCAGGATATATTGAATCGGTTGTGCCAACCTTGAATTGTCAACTCCGATTTTTTTATGCTAAAATCCGTGTGTTCGACTGCAAGATAATCAGAATCACTTGCCAATGCTTTCATAGAAACTGAAATACAGCCCTCTATACCAATCTGCTTCCAGAATTGTCCAAAACCATTGGCTATATTTTCGTCTTCAGCATTGTATATAAATATATCGGCAGCCAATTTATTTTGAGCGATTCTGAATTTAGAGGCTATATAATTTTCTAGTTTATACTCGTATCTATCGAGATGATCGGGTGTAATATTTGTTAAAATACTTATAAATGGTCTGAATTTTTTGCAGCCATCTAACTGAAAACTGCTGATTTCCAAAGCATAGAATTCCCTATCACCCTCGGCTACCTGTTTTGCCAGACTGAAACCTACATTACCGGCAAGCCCTACATCAAGGCCTGCAGTTTGCAGAATATGAAAAATGAGGCGAGTTGTTGTTGTTTTTCCGTTGCTGCCAGTTACTGCAATGATTTTTGCATTGCTAAACTGCGCGGCAAATTCAATTTCATCAATGATTTCAATTCCTTTTTCTTTCAACGCTTTGACAAGTGGCGCCTTATCGGGAATGCCAGGACTTTTAACGACCAATGCTGCATGCTCCAAAATGAAGCTTTCATTGTGGCTACCTTCCTCAAAATCGATTCCTGATTCAAGCAATTCGCGTTTGTAAACGTCTTTTATCTGTCCCATGTCGGACACAAATACCTGATAACCCTTCTGTTTTGCCAGAAGAGCAGCGCCTACCCCACTCTCTCCTGCACCTAGTACTACGAGAAAGGGTTTGTTAGGATCGGGCTGGTTTACCGAGGATATTTCTTTAATAAAAACGCTCATTTATTTAATGCAATTATCTGATTTTTAAGGTAATAATTGTTAAAACTGCCAACATAATTCCAATAATCCAAAAGCGTGTTACGATTTTAGATTCGTGCATTCCTTTTTTCTGAAAATGGTGATGAAGCGGAGACATTAGGAAAATTCTTCGTCCTTCACCGTATCTTTTTTTGGTATATTTAAAATAGCCAACCTGAAGAATAACTGACAGATTTTCTGCCAGGAATATTCCACAAAGTAATGGAATAAGTAGTTCTTTTCTGATAACGATTGCCAATGCAGCTATGATTCCACCCAAAGCAAGACTACCTGTATCGCCCATAAATACTTGTGCAGGATGTGCATTGTACCACAAAAACCCAATACAAGCACCCAGGAAACAAGAAGTAAAGATGGCTAATTCACCTACATAAGGCACATATAGCACTCCAAGATATTCAGCCAGGAGATTATTGCCCGAGATGTATGCCAATAAACCCAATGCAGCACCTATTATTGCCGAAGTTCCAGCCGCAAGTCCATCTATTCCGTCGGTTAGGTTCGCAGCATTTGAAACAGCTGTCACAATAAAAATTACAAAGGGTATAAAAATGAGCCAAACCCATTTATGTGCATGCTCACCAAGGAACCAAAGCAGATTTTTATAGTCGAACTCATTACCCTTGAAAAATGGCACATTGGTCATCGTTGTTTTTACATAATACATCTCGACCTTTTCGTTTGAATTAGCTACGGGCACATACACAGTATCTATTATGGTATAGTTTCCTGCAGCCAGCTGAGCCTTGTCTACCCGCACTACTACATCTTTATGAAAAAGCATGGTTGCACCAACAATAGTTCCCAAAACGATTTGTCCCAAAACCTTATATTTGCCGCTCAAACCGTCCTTACTTCTTGTTAGCTTCAGATAATCATCAATAAATCCAATCACACCCATCCAAACGGTTGAAAGCAGTAAGAGCTGAATATAAACATTGGTCAGATCGGCGAGCAACAGGCAGGGAATTAGTATTGCCATGTGGATGAGAATACCTCCCATAGTGGGCGTTTTTGCTTTAAGCTCCTCTCCAGGCAATCCCAGTGCACGCTGCTTTTCAAGCATTTGCTTTTCTTTAATGATTCTAATAATCCGTCCGCCCAAAACCAAAGTTATGAGCAGCGAAATCATCACAGACAATGCTGCTCTGAAGGTAATGTACCTAAAGAGACCCGCACCGGGCATATCGTACTGTCTGTCTAAGAAATCAAAAAGATGAAAAAGCATTTTTTTATAAAGATGAAAGAGTGAAAGGGTGAAAGGTGAAAGATTATTTATGTATTTGAAGCGGAAAGTTTCTAATTTCTTCTCGTCCGACAGACGAGACTAATTTCTGATTTCTAATGCTTGTAAAAGTTCTTCTTTGTCATCAAATGGATTTTTAACTCCGTTTATTTCCTGATATTTTTCATGACCTTTGCCTGCTACCAAAACAATATCACCTCTTTGCGCCAATCTGCAAGCGGCTTTTATTGCCTGCCTTCGGTCGGGTATTATCAGCACCTTCGATTTGGCACTGGCAGGAATTCCACTTTCCATTTCAGCCAAAATTACTTCTGCTGATTCTGTTCTGGGGTTATCTGAAGTAAAAAGTGCCATTTCTGAATAATTGCAGGCAATTTTTGCCATCAGAGGCCTTTTGGTTTTATCTCGGTCTCCACCACAACCTACTACGGTGATAACACGGCCGTTTTCACGCAGTTTTTGAAGCGTTAGCAGCACTTTTTCGAGGGCATCTGGAGTGTGTGCATAGTCGACAATACCGCTTATCTCTGTTGAATTATTTCTTACATAATCAAATCGACCCTCGGCTGCAGTGAGATTACTAACGTATTTGAGCAACTCTTCCTTTTCTTCGCCTAGAAGCAGCGCAGTTCCATATACAGCCAAAAGGTTATAAGCATTAAAATCTCCAACAAGTCTTGAATGCAGTTCTTTGCCATCAATTTCGAGCAGGAGTCCATCCATGCTATTTTCGAGAATTTTTGCCTTGAAATCGGACATACTTTTCAACGAAAAACTATATTTTTTTGCATTGGTATTTTGCAGCATCACCATAGCCCTTTTATCATCGCTGTTTACCAATGCAAATGCATGAGCAGGCAACTGATCGAAAAATTTCTTTTTTGCATAGATATAATTCTGAAAAGTACCGTGATAATCGAGATGATCATGTGTTATATTCGTAAAAACAGCACCATCGAAATCCAACCCTGCTATTCTATCCTGATCAGCCGCATGAGAGCTGACTTCCATAAAAACATAGTCGCAGCCTGCATCACGCATGTCGGCAAGCAACCTGTTCAGTGAAACTGCATCGGGTGTTGTATGCGTCGATTCCAAAACCCTTTCATCAATACGGTTTTCTACTGTTGAAATGAGTCCGACATGCTGATTCATTGCTCTGAACAGTTTGTATAGCAGCGTTGCAACAGTCGTTTTTCCGTTTGTACCCGTAACTCCTACTAATTTTAACTCTTTGGATGGATGCTCATAAAAATTACAAGCCATCAATCCCAATGCATAATGGCTGTTTTTAACCACTATATAAAGTATTCCTTCAACCTGTACAGCTATATGCTCACAAACAACAATTTGCGCACCCTCTTTTGTCGCTTTCTCAATAAATTCGTGTCCATCGACATTCACACCCTTCAGTGCAAGGAAAACTGAACCCGGCTTCGCTTTGCGCGAGTCGAAGACCAGTTCGGATATCTCAGCACTAAGCAGCCCTAAACTGCCTTTGCTTTCATATTCCAATCCTTTCAACAAATGGGTTAACTGCATTTTTTCATTAATTTATTATCCAAGAACCAAAGTTATTGTCTGTACTGCTTTTATACTTTTTCCGGCTTTCACCGATTGTGATTTTACTTTACCCACACCCACCACTTTTACTTTTAACCTCCTGTTTTCGAGCAAATAGAGTGCATCTTTCAACCCCATCCCTACAACATTTGGCACTACATCGTCCTGTACCGATCTGCTCAACAGTGTAATAGAATCGTTTTCGACAAAACCTACCGACCATTCACTTTTCGAATCATCTGCATAGGGCATTTTTAAATAATTGAGCAAAGTTCTCAAGTCATTTTTGTTTCCTACCTGCAACCTTGGTAAAGTAGCATCGGTATAAACAAATTTATCGCTGTTAATTGCCTTGTGCGATTCAATAGAGGATGCATAACAGTAATCGGCAATTTTTCTAAAGACTGGTGCCGCCACAATACCGCCAAAATTCCCCCATTTAGGATTTGTAACTACTACAATGCAGGAATAAACCGGATTATCGGCCGGAAAAAAGCCTGCAAAAGACGCTCTATACTGTTTAGATTCCTTGCCTTTTTGAAAATTCTGCCAGTTTATAATTGCAGTTCCCGTTTTGCCAGCAATTTTATATTGTGGTGTATAAATACTATGCGCGGTACCGTGATCGCTCTCAACAACTCTGGTCAACAATTCTGTTGCTATATCAAGCGTTTTTTTCGATGCAATTTTTTTCTTTACAATTTTTGGCTCGTGTTTCTCTACTAAATCGCCGTAAGACCTCACTTCTTTCACTACATAAGGCTTCATCATCTGACCATCGTTGGCAACAGCATTGTAAAAAGTTAGCATTTGAAGCGGCGACATTTCCAATTCATAACCAATTGACATCCACAATGCTGATATTCCCGACCAATCCGGACGATTGGGATCTTTTATAAACGGTGGTCGTTCACCTCCAACGTCAATACCAGTGGGTTTATCCAATACCATATCACTCAGTTTGCGTATAAAATGCATTTGCTTATCCTTACTACCGTTGTAATACTTATGTATCATTTTGGCAATACCGACATTGGAAGACATTTCGAAAACATCACCCAAGGTGGTATAATGTATACCATGTGGATATGCATCTTCCATAACAGCATCATAAAATTTCCATTTACCCGCATTAAGGTTCACTGTATCGTCCAATTTCACATGTCCGTCTTCTAAAAGCGATAT
>JBIPOO010000105.1:0-12645 GCA_044379045.1 Saprospira sp. | reverse complement strand
AACATTGCAACATTTGCCATACTGAACCACTTTTCAGCAATTTTAAATTTTCCGACAATGGATTGCCGCTTGATACAACCCTGAATGATTTTGGAAGAATGAAAGTGACCCAAAACAAGGCCGATTCACTTAAATTTAAAATCCCTTCATTGCGCAATCTCCAGTACAGTTATCCCTACATGCACGATGGCCGCTTCAAAAAATTGTCAGAAGTATTGAATCATTATGTGAAAGGAATTGAAAACAGACCAGGTCTTGCCATAGAATTAGAAAACCGAATCCCGCTTAGTTCGACAGAAAAAGTTGACCTGATTGCATTTTTGTTGACATTAAACGACAAAAACTTTGTTTTCAATAAAGAATTCGGTTTCCCTAAATTAGATAAATAAATTTTAATATTGACAGAAGGAAATTAAATAAGTAGTCGTCTAAACATATCAAGAATTAGTTTCGCAATTATTTTCGAGACGAATGCTTTTGGAATGAACCTATTACTAAACTCCAATTTAACATGAAAAAAAATCTTATTCTCTTTTTTTCGGCCTTGTCAATTGCCGGAGTAAATGCACAGAGTCCTGCGATAACTTCCTGGCTTCAAAACAATACCATACTTGGAACTTATTATACATCCGGAAATTCAACACCTATGTCTAACAACATTCCTGCTAATGTACAGTCTGTGCAGTATTCGGCGAATTTTGTCTATGTCAGTACCAATGGAATCCCTACCTATCCTACCGGACCATTCCTTGATGGAAATCCTTCGCAGTCGTCTGACCAGAATGCCATTTTTAAATTTCCTTTAACGCCGGTTCAAAACACTGGAACTTTGACTTCTACAACGGGAGGAAATATAGGAGTATTCATTAATGGTGTTGCATTGTTTGATTATCGCGACGGAGTAGCATGGAATACAACTGCAAATACCTTATGTGGCCCATTGCCTGGAATGTCACAGTGCCCAGGTGGTCCCGGCACATCACAATCTTGGAACAGAGATGCAGTTCCAGCCGAAAAAGGTGGTTTCGATTGCGCAAAAGGGCATCCTGCCAATGGCAATTACCACCATCACCAGAACCCTTCTGCATTTAAATTGGATCGAACAGTTATTTCGACCGTATGTAATCTATACGATTCTGATGGTTTGTACGTAATTGACAGCACGGCCCACGCTCCGCTCATTGGTTTTGCTTATGATGGTTTCCCAATTTATGGTGCCTATGGCTACAGAAACACAGATGGCACGGGTGGAATTGTACGTATCAAATCGGGATATCAGTTGAGAAACATCACAACAAGAACCGTTCATGCCGATGGCACAGACGTACCTGATGGTCCTGTTGTGAGCACAACTTATCCACTTGGTTATTTCAGAGAAGATTATGAGTTTGTATCCAGCACAAGTTCTGATGTTTTAGATGTTCATAATGGCCGTTTCTGCGTCACTCCTGAATATCCAAACGGTACATATTGTTATTTCGCTACTGTAGATGCAAACTGGAATTCAGCCTACCCTTATGTTGTAGGTCCAACCTTTTACGGAGTGTATGCAAACAGAAAGGTGACCAGTATTACGGAGACGGTCACAACTTATACACCAGCATCAACCGGAATCAGCGAAGCTGAATTTAATGAACTAGATATCAATGTCTTTCCAAACCCTGCCTCAGACTTGATTGCTGTACAAGTTGGCGCTTTGGTAAAATCAGAAATTCAAATCAGCCTTTACGATATGGTGGGTAAAAAGATTGCAACAGCTTCCATCAATGCAGGACAAACTATTGCATTCTTCGACACTCAGACGCTTTATGATGGCATGTACATTATAACAATTGAAAATGGTAAAAATATTTTCAGCAAAAAAGTAGTAATAAACAAGGATTAGAATTTGTTCATTGTAAACTTTGAGACCCGGATTGGCCCTAGCGATTCGGGTCTTTTTTTGCTTTTTCAGGACAAAAGTCCACGATTATATAATTTTAAGCTTATGCTAAAATGGTTTTTAGACTTATTTGTCAACGTATCTTTTTTTTATGACATAAGAAAATCATCATTTTTTGCGAATTTTATTTAGTTTTGCGCAACCAAACGCTCAAATTCCAAATGAAATTTCTAAAATCAACATACCTGCCTGTTTTATCGGTATTGTTTTTTTTGATTGCGTATCTGTTTATAGTTTCTTATTACCCCGGAAAGTTGAATGCCGGTTTCTATTCTTTCAAAAAAAATGGATTGAAGCCATATTTCACAAAGCTGCATGTAGATAAAAATGCTCCAAAAAAAGTTATAAAAAAAGATAGCTTGGTAAATGACAGCCTGGCAGATGCTAAGAAAAAACCAAAGTTAGATACCAGTTCCCAACGAATTTTACTTATTGGCGATTCCATGCTTGAGGGATTGAGTATCAGGCTAATAGATTATTGCGATGTAAACAACCATGAACTTTTTTCATTGATCTGGTATTCTTCGAATACGGGTTGGTGGGGAAAATCAGATACTATGACCCACTACATCAATAAAGTAAAGCCCACCTACATCATTTTTGCCATTGGAAGCGGCGACATAAGTGTTCAAAATGTTCATGAAAAAAGAAAGCCGTATGTGGAGGAAATTCTGAACAAAATAAAAGGATTGCCCTATACCTGGGTTGGTCCGCCAAACTGGAAAGAGGATACGGGTATCAATGACTTGATTTCAGAAACTGTTGAAGCAGGCACTTTTTTTCTATCAAAAAATTTAAAATTTGAAAGAACTGCCGATGGAGTCCACCCTACTACCCCATCTGCCGGTCAGTGGATGGACAGTATTGCTACATTTATCATGCACGAGAGTAAGTACCCAATAAAACTTAATTTCCCTGATAAAAAAACAAAAAAACATCCAACCTATTTTCTGATGGCTCCAAAACCTCCGGCGGAATAAGACATGCAAGACTTTCTGAACATTTTAAAAAATTTATTTGTATACAATCCAACTGCTCAGATATCCTTTATCAGTGGTTATTTCTTGTTTGCTTTTACATTTTTATTGTTGATTTACAGTTTTGTATCTCACAATCTTAAGGCGAGAAAATGGACTTTGATTGTTTTTAATTTCTTTTTTTATTACAAACTTACCGGACTTTTGTGCCTAATAATACTGGTGCCAATTTTGGTAGATTTTTACTGTGCCAAAGCCATTTATAAAACAGCATCAGAAAAAAGGAAGCAATTTTTTATGTACCTGTCAATTTTTTGCAGCCTTGGACTTTTGATTTATTTTAAATACACAAATTTTTTTCTGGAGCTTACGAATGCCCTTACAGGTAATTCTTTTTCATTGCTAAAAATAGCAATACCAGTTGGCATTTCCTTTTATGTTTTTCGCAGCATCTGTTATATACTCGACGTGTATAATGAAAAAATAGATCCTGTCAAAAGTTTCAGTAATTATCTGCTGTACATGACCTTTTTCCCTCTGCTGATTTCAGGGCCTATTACCAGAGCAGAGCTTTTTGAACCACAAATTGAAGATAAGCAGCTAATCAATAAAGATAAAATAAAAGAAGGGCTTTATCTTGTTTTTAAAGGCATCATCAAAAAAGCGATCTTTGCCGACTATCTGAGTCTTTATGTCGCCTTAATCTTTAATACACCTGAGGGCTATACAGGTTTGGAAAACTTGGTTGGAATTTTGTGTTTTACAATTCAGTTGTATCTTGATTTTTCAGGCTATACCGATATTGCTGTAGGTATTTCTAAAATGCTTGGTTTCGATATTGGCATCAATTTCAATGAACCATTAAAATCGAGAAGTATCACCGATTTTTGGCGCAGATGGCATATTTCATTATCCGAATGGTTAAGAGATTATTTATATTTTCCGCTGAATTATTATTTCAGAAAGTTAAGAACGGGTGGTGCAATTCTTGCCATGTTCATTACCTTTTTTATTTGCGGAATTTGGCATGGCACAACGCTTCTTTTTATTCTGTTTGGGTTGTTGCATGGTCTGGCCCTTAGCTGGGAAATATTTATCAGAAAATACACGATAAAGAACAGTTTTTTTAAGGTTGTTGCTCCTGCATTCAGTTGGACTTTTACTTTTTGCTTTATTATGGTTACTTTTATATCAATGCGAGCAGATAGTTTATCCTCTGCAGCAGGTATAGTTTCAGGAATATTCACCAAAATGGATTTAAGCAAAGCAATCCTTTTTTTAACAGTACAAGGAATGTTTAGTGCTATGTTGCTTACATCAATCTTGTTAATTTTTGTTCCAACTGTTTTTAAAAACAAGATTAAAGCTATCTTTTTAAAAACTCCGCTAATAGGGAAAATCGCCTTGTTTATAATAATTGTTCAAATAGTCGTTGAACTGGAAAATCAGAATATTGTGCCATTTATCTACGCACAATACTAAAAAAAAAGCCGCTCAGTTTCCCAAGCAGCTTTTGAACTAAGTTTATTAGAAACTATTTGTTTACAATGATTTCTGCGCCAAGGGCCTGAGCACCAGATCCACCGAGGAAACCTTTTGCATACACTGTGTAGATTTTGCCGGCTTCAAGAGTGATTGTAGGTAATACCAATGCTACTGTTGTCGTACCTGCTACACGTACATCAAGATTGTATGCACCAGCATCAAGTGGAGTAAAAGCAGTATATTCTTTGAATGCTTTGTTACCGAAAACAACGTCACCAGTACTTGCTACGGCTACATCAACTGCAGGAGCGTCTGGAGAAAGGTGTACAAAGCGTACGTGTGCTTTGCCAGCAGCAGGAGCAGTCAAATCATCTGTAAGTACAATAGCTGAGATTACAGAAACTGAGTCAACAGCAAAAACTGAATAGCTCATGTCCTTTGTGAAAGGCACATCTGCATTGATAACTGTAGTTGTTGTTCCAGCAACATTTACTTTGAGGTTACGAGTACCAGCCTCAAGTTCAAGATAACCTGTGTTGTTAGGAAAGTTTAATGCAGCTGAATTTTTCTTAACATCGTCCACAAGTAAGTCAACACCAGGAGCATCCGGTGAGGCATGTACTACCATTACGTTGGCATGTTCGTGAACATCTTCTTCTTTTTTGCAAGATGTGAATAATACTGCTGAAGACATCAAAACTGATGCAAGGATTGAAAGTTTGAATTTCATGATCTAAAAATTTTTGTAAGATTAATATAATACAACCTTAACATGAAAATCTAAAATATTGTTTAAAGAATTAGGATAAAATGTTAAACAAAAGTACACTTCTATTTTGTCGAGTTCTTATATAATTTTCCTTATTTTTTAAATTAAAGGTCTTAATTAATTCTAAATCAAAATTTTAAATATAAGTTTAAAACGAATAAAACTAAACACATTATATAAAAAAAAATGTATTTAAATTAATTTTAGCGCTTGTAAAATCTATCAACTTATAAAATGAGTTATAAATTAAGGCTTAGGATATTTAAAAAAGCCTCCTATTTTTGTACAATAAATCAGAAAAAAGTATTTTGAAGAGTCAAATACTTTTATCTTAGACAAGTTATTGCAACTAAAATAAAACTCAAGCTTCTAATCCATGAACAATACAAATAAAAAGACAAAAATATCGCTAAGGCAAAAGCTTTGGTTCAGGTTTGAAGAAACACTTACAAAAGGGACAGTTGCAATTATCTTTTGGTTGACAATTTTAACGATACTTCTATCAATATTTTTTGGGGCTGTTTTATTTTTAATTTTTGGCAAAACCGTAGGCGGTTTCAATATAATCGAAGCAATTTGGCAAAGCTTTTTACACATAATTGATACCGGAACTATCAGCACTGATGAAACATGGGGTTATAGAATTATTGCCTTGTTTTCAACTATGATTGGCGTTTTTATATTTAGTGCCCTTATCAGTGTTCTGACAGCTGGGTTAGATAAAATTTTCATGGAACTTAGGAAGGGGAAATTTTGAAAGACTATACCTTAATTCTAGGATGGTCGCCTAGCATTTTCAAGATAATCAGTGAATTAATACTAGCCAATGCCAACCACAAGAACAAAGCAATTGTAATCATGGCTCAAAAAGATAAAATTGAAATGGAGGATGAAATATCATTACAAATCAATCAAAGCGAAATTATAAAACAAACTTATCTAACTGACAAGAAAAACAAAACCAAATACCATAAATCCAAAATATTGTGCCGAACTGGTAATCCAATAGATCTGAACGACTTAAAAATGATTAATACCGCAAATGCCAATTCAATCATCATTTTACCGACCGATGACATAAACTCTGATACAACAATGATAAAATGTATTTTGGCCCTTGAAGGGTTAAAAAACAAAAAGCAAATCGTAACAGAAATAAAAAGTATTAGTAATAAAAATGCTATTGATTTTTGCTTAAAAGACAAAGACTCGAATAATAAAATATACATACCATCAACCAACTGGCTGTCGAAAGTTACTGTTCAGACAAGTCGACAGTCCGGATACAGTGTTATCCTTACGGAATTATTAAACTATGAAAGTAATGAAATTTACATACTGGACATACCAAATGAAATTATTGGCAAATCATTTGAATCAGTATTGGTTTCTTGTTCATCGAGTGTTGTCTTGGGTATTAAAAAAAATGAGATTGATCCGGAAGGATTTATCGACCAAAAAGACTTTTCAAAGCAAAACAACTTCATATTGAATCCACTCGCAAAATGTCATCCAAACAGCAGAAATAGATTGGTTGAAAGAGGAGACAAGCTTATATTATTACAGTTAGATGATTTTAAGCCTATATTTAATCAAAAACACTTTAACCCTAAGCCAACTCCCTCCAGAGAAAAATCTTTAGACACAACTTTGTCTCAAAATATTTTAATTTTGGGCTGGAATGATCGTATTTACAATATTGTCGATGAGTTGTTCAGTTATATTGAACAAAAATCTGAGATTCTTATCGTGACTGATTCCCAGAACGAAATTGAGTTATATCAAAATTTGCAATTAAAATCCAACATTGAAAATAAAAATGTAAAAGTCATTAAAGGAGATACAACCGATTATCACACTTTGCTTGATTTAAATATCTTCAGATATGAAAGTATTATCATTTTAGGCTATGACAATTTGGATATTCAACAAAAAGACGCCAAATCAATTTTAACTATATTACAAATTAGACAAATTTTACAAAATCAGGATAAAAATATCGTGGCTGAGATCTATGACGAAAAAAATCGGGAAATTGTAGAACTGTCAAAAGCCTGCGATTATATTATTAGCGATAACATTATAAGTTTACTCATGACTCAGTTATCTCAACAACCAGATTTATTCTGGGTTTTCGAAGAATTATTCGATGATAATGGCTGTGAAATTTATTTAAAATCCATTGAAAATTATATTTCAGATTTCAGCCAGGAATATGATTTCAGTGATTTGACAGGATTTGCTGCTTCTAGAAATGAAATTGCTATCGGCTACAGATTACATCATATCAAAGAAGAAAAGCATAACAATTATGGTGTTGTTTTAAATCCTGACAAAAGTAAAAAGCTTTTCTATCAGCAACTTGATTCATTGATAGTAATTTGCAAAAACTAAGCATAAATAACTATTTTTATAACTTTATAAAAATAATAAATTAACTAATCTTGTACCTTTAACAGTTGCAATATTAGGAAGATTTAAATTTTAATAATTTCATACATGCTTTAAACAAAAACAATATGGGACTTTTTTCAAATTTTTTCGACCGTTTTAAATCTTCTGATTTCGGAATTGAACCAAATGAAAAAATCAAAACCGTACAGGAAGAATTCAAAAAGAATTTCGGACTTACCCTGAGAGTATATAAAGGTAAGGTTCATGCTGACCCTGAAATGACCTTTGCACAACTAAATCAGCGTACTTCAAAAGACATTGACTGGAATGCCGATGATATGAAAATCAAAAAAAGCATGACCATTAAGCAGGTGGAAGAAATGCTCGACAAACATTTTGGTCTCACCGTTCAGGTGGCAAACGAATACGATACCTACTGCCTGGGTAATCACTATACCATCGGACAAGCTTCGAGAAAAGAAGACCTAGAAGATTGGTGCAAAAAAGAAGGCTATGCATCCAGTGCAGATTACCTTAAAAAACAAGGTGTAAAAAACTGGGACGAATGGTATGAAAAAAACAAAAAGTAAGTAATAGCGTTGAGAGGACTTTGGTCCTCTTTTTTATTATGTTAATATAAAAGCAGTCTTCTCCATTAACCTTAAATATAAAACGCTAAATTTGATCTATATTTTGCTAATAACCTTTTCAAAACATGGCAATCAAAAAAGTTAGCATAGAAGATTTTTTAGAATTAGCCCGAGAGCATCCGGTTCTGGATGTGAGGAGTCCCGGAGAATACCTGCATGCACATATTCCCAAGGCACATTCCTTTCCGCTATTCAGCGATGAGGAGCGTAAAGTCGTAGGTACCGAGTATAAACAAGTCGGCCGACAAGAAGCTATTAAAATAGGACTGGAATATTTTGGCCCTAAAATGCGCGAAATGGTCGAAAAGGCCGAATCAATTGCACAGAACAGCAACAGTAAAACCTTGTTGGTTCATTGCTGGAGAGGCGGAATGCGAAGCGCAGCAATTGCCTGGTTAATGGACCTCTACGGTTTTGATGTCTATTTGTTGGAAGGAGGCTACAAAGCTTTTCGAAAATGGGTTTTGACATATTTCGAAAATAACAAAGTTCCAATGATGGTCATAGGGGGTTATACAGGCAGTGGCAAAACTGAAATTTTGATTGAATTGGAGAAAAAAGGCGAATTGATTGTTGATTTGGAGGGCATTGCTGGTCATCGAGGTTCGGCTTTTGGAAATTTAGGTTTGCCCGAACAGCCCGGTGTTGAACATGTTGAAAACAGCCTGGCAATCTGTCTCAGAAATATTTCTGCACAACTCCTCAATTCTGATAAAAAATGGGTCTGGATAGAAGACGAAAGCAGAAGAATTGGCAATATTAACTTGCCCGAGGCCTTTCACACAAACTTAAAAAGCGCTCCTTTTATTTTCCTGAAGGTTCCATTCGAAAACAGAATTGATAATATTTTAAGAATTTACGGTCAATTTCCGGAAGACAGATTGGAAGATTCTATTTTGCGCATCCGTAAAAGAATGGGTAATGACCAAAACAGTATAGCGCTGTTTCTTTTAAAAGAAAAAAATATCCGGGCATGTTTCGAAATTTTATTGACTTATTATGACCGTTTTTATCTAAAAAGCAGCTTTCAGTACGAGCGCGAATCGAAAGAAATCATACCTGAAAATTTTGAGGCAGAAGAAATCGCAGCCTATCTTATCTCAATAAAAGACAAATTATAATGACAGAAAATGAAATCCGTTTGACTCAATACGCACATGGTGCAGGTTGTGGTTGTAAAATAGCTCCAATGGTATTGGATGAGATATTGCAAGGTAATAAAAGCGATTTATTCCCAAATTTACTGGTGGGCAACGACCGTAAAGATGATGCTGCCGTATTACAACTAAATGAAGAAGATGCACTTATCAGTACTACCGATTTTTTTACACCTATTGTGGATGATGCTTTTTTATTTGGTAAAATTGCAGCAGCCAACGCCCTGAGCGATGTTTATGCTATGGGTGGCACCCCAACATTGGCCTTGGCAATCCTTGGCTGGCCTGTTGAAAAACTTCCGACATCGCTGGCCAATTTGGTCATAAAAGGTGCAATTGAAGTGTGCAAAGAGGCTGGTATTCCACTGGCAGGCGGTCACAGTATTGATGCACCTGAGCCATTTTTTGGACTTTCGGTAAATGGAATGGTAAAATTGAATCAACTTAAAAGAAATGATACGCCAAAAGAGGGAGACTATATTTTTATTACAAAGCCATTGGGAATAGGTATTCTGGCAACTGCTGCCAAAAGAGCATTGCTGCTAAAAGAAGATGAGCAAAACCTTCATCAGGTCATTACAAAATTGAACCGCCTTGGCGCAGTATTGGGAAAATATGAGTCGGTTACTGCGATGACAGATATTACCGGATTCGGTCTTGCAGGACATTTACTTGAAATGCTTGGTGATAATGAATTGAGTGCCGAAATCTATGCTGATAAAATTCCGCTTTTGCCCAATTTGGAATACTACATGAATAAGTTTATTGTACCCGACGCTACTTACCGCAACTGGAAGGCCTATCATGAGCAAATTGACATAAAATCGCATGTAAATGCAACGCACATGTTTCACATTTTGCCCGATCCGCAAACCAATGGTGGCTTAATGTTCAGTGTTAGTCCGGATGGATTGACTTCAATTCAGGACTTTTTAATAAGCAATAATTTGGCTGAGTTTTGCTCACCTATTGGCAGGTTTACTGAAAAGAAGGAGAAGCACATTTTGATTGTATAATTAAAGTTGTTTATTTGAAATTATTAATAATGCGCTGCCTGTCCTCTGTTTCCACATAGCTAAAATCATGAAAGAGATTTTGGATAAATAGAACTATATCAGGATATTTTTATAGAATTTTCACGCTCGTATGCACAAAAAAACCGGACTGCCAAAACTGACAATCCGGTTTTTACTTGTGGAGCCGGAGGGATTCGAACCCTCGTCCGGTCAAACTGCCCATAAGCTTTCTACATGCTTAGTGTCTTTTCGTTATTTCGGATTTCTCTGGATGATGACACCAACGGGAGATTTCCTATTTTTCTGAATTTGTAACCCGAACAGCCAAAAAACGAACTGCCGGGATAGCTTCAAGGGTTTGAGTGCTATGCGTACGCTGTGTATGAAGCCTCAAGCGCAGCACGGCTGCGATTAGTTCGCAAAGAAGCTAATCTTAAGCAGCCAGAGCGTAAGAAGTGTTGCCACTTAAATGTTTCTGTACCATGATTAACGAGTATGAGCACAGTTTACTCGGCATGCTTACTTACCAACTCCCATCTGCCGTCGATTCCTGTCGGCCCCAAGTGTTGATTTGCAAAACGTAAATAATCATAAATCAAAGAGCGTTCTCATTTCATTCACAAAGATAAACTAAAGAGCGCTAACTATAGTTCCCGATGATGAAAATTATTTGTATTTTTGCCAATTATATTCCATCTCATAAACTATAGAATGTCTATTCTCAAAAATAAAAAAATCATATTGGCCGTTTCGGGTAGTATTGCTGCCTACAAATCGGCTTTTCTGACAAGGTTGCTCATAAAAAACGGCGCAGAAGTAAAAGTCATTATGACGCAGGCTGCTGCCGATTTTATTGCTCCGCTCACCCTCTCTACCCTATCCAAAAATCCGGTTATTTCATCGGTCAGTTCCGAAGAAGGCTGGAATAACCATGTAGAACTTGGACTTTGGGCCGATGCAATGATTGTGGCGCCTGCAACTGCAAATAGTCTGGCCGGAATGGCAAACGGACTTTGCAATAATATGCTTTTGGCAGTGTATCTGTCGGCACGTTGCCCGGTTTTCTTTGCTCCGGCAATGGATCTGGACATGTGGGTACATCCTGCTACACAACAGAATGTACAGAAACTGATTTCCTACGGAAATATCCTCATTGATGTGGCCGATGGTGAACTGGCGAGCGGACTCAGTGGTAAAGGCCGTATGGCCGAGCCCGAAGCAATTGTATCGGCTTTAGAAACTTACCTCGAAAAAAGTCAGTACAAGCCACTCTTGGGCAAAAAAGTGCTCATCACCTCGGGCCCAACAGTAGAGCCAATCGATCCCGTACGTTTCATTTCAAACCATTCGAGTGGAAAAATGGGCAAAGCCATTGCCGAAACTATGGCCGAGGCGGGTGCAGAGGTAATTTTTGTGTCAGGACCTGTCAACAGTTATCCGCAGCACTCCAATATCAGGGTTCAAAAAGTAAATACTGCAGCTCAAATGTTCGAGGCTTCAAAAATTTATTTTGAATCTGCCGACATTACCATTCTAACTGCTGCTGTAGCTGATTATACACCAGCGACAGTAGCCGATGAAAAAATTAAGAAAAAAGGTGATGAAGGTATGATTATTGATTTGGTAAAAACTGTCGATATCGCTGCTGCCCTGGGCAAAATAAAAAAAGAAGGTCAGATGAACATAGGCTTTGCGCTTGAAACCGAAAACCTGATTGATAATGCTCAGAAAAAACTCGAATCTAAAAATCTAGATTTTATTGTGTTGAACAGCCCTAAAGATGAAGGATCAGCATTCGGACACGATACCAATAAAATCAGTATCATCGATCGGAAAGGTAATGCTGAACATTTTGGATTAAAAAGCAAAAAAGAGGTTGCAGTCGATATTTTGAACAAAATCTGCAGCCTCCTGCACCTTTAGAATTGTCCATACGTTTTTAAGCTAAATATCTATCAAATGAAAAATAAATTTGTCTTTTTATTCTTAATGCTACTATCCTGTTCAGCTTACGCTCAGGAAATTATCAGCACGGTTACCATTAATACACCAAAATTACAGACAGCCGACCCGAAGCTTTTTGTCAATCTGAAATCGGCCTTGCAGGAATTTATAAACAACCGAAAATGGACCGATGAGAATTATAAAAGTGAAGAAAAAATTGAGCTGAATGTCATTATTACCATCAATAAGGAAATCTCTCAGACCTCATTCGAGGCTCAACTGACCATTCAAGCCAGCCGTCCTGTTTATAA
>JBIPOO010000354.1:0-3540 GCA_044379045.1 Saprospira sp. | reverse complement strand
GCTGACAATTCCACCGGCTTCTTCTACGATAAAGGCACCGGCAGCAACATCCCATGGAGCAAGACTATACTCGAAAAAAGCATCGAAACGTCCGCAGGCGGTATAAGCCAAATCAAGCGCTGCAGAACCTAGTCTTCTCAATCCCCTGCATTTTGGCATCAATTCCCCCAAAAGTTTAAGATAGGCTTCCCTTCTACCAAAATCATAATAGGGGAAACCGGTAGCCAGTAACGAATCCGCCAAATATTGATTGGCACTGCAAGAAATTTTTCTTCCATTAAGATAAGCACCCTCATTTTTTATAGCATAAAACATCTCTTGACGGTTAACTTCACAAACAAAACCAATAACGGTTTTACCCCTATGCTGAAGTGCCACACTTATAGAAAAAAAAGGCAGTGAATGTAAGAAATTAGTGGTTCCATCCAGGGGGTCAATAATCCAAAGCCATTCCTTATCCATTGATTTTTCGATAGTTTCTTCCTCGGTTATGAACCCCGCTTCGGGTAATATTTTCATACAACCTTCAACTAGAATTTCTTCGGCAGTTTTATCAACAAAGGAAACAAGGCTATTGAGCGATTTGGTCTCAATTTGTTGATTTCCAACATTCCCAATTTGGCTTCTTATGAATTGGGCAGAATTAGCTACTAGTTTTTCGGTTTCTGTATAAATTTCTTTTAACACTTGTGATCTTTTTATTTAGCAAACACATCTTTTTCAAAAAGATTGATGTGAAACTATTGCTTTAATGTATAAAAGTATTAAATTTTATAAATTTGTGGCGTAAATTTATCAACAAATAATATTTTGTGCTTAACTTATAAAAAAATAAATATTAACTTTGCCGAGTTAATCAAATTACCAACTTAAAATTAACAAAACTAACGCTATGAATCAAAGTTTACAAAAAAACATTTTGCGTTTTTTTACAATCCTATTTTTCTTTGTCGGATTTTTTGAATCCGCACAAGCTTCCCATATTATGGGTTCTGAACTTACATACACCTGTATTGGACCAAATCAGTACCGTGTAAACCTAAGGGTTTATCGCGATTGCTCAGGTATAGATATGCCCTCATCATTTATAATATCCTATAGTTCGGCATCATGTGGAGCTTCGGGTTCTTTTAGTGCTGCTTTAATAAGTAGCGATGATATTACACCACTGTGTCCTTCACAAACAAGCCTTTGCTCAGGAGGAAATAGCGCAGTAGGTGTTGAATCGTACGTATATCGGGGCACACTCACCCTGCCTTCCGGTTGTTCAGATTGGATATTGAGTACATCAAACTGTTGCCGTAATGGCATTATTACCAATATCAATGGACCCACTTCAAATGATTTTTCGATTAGTGCCAGATTGAACAATACACTTACACCTTGTAATAGTTCCCCGACATTTGCATCAACTCCTGCTCCATTTACCTGTGTAAATCAACCAGTAGTTTTTCAGCAGCTTGCAATAGACCCAGATGGAGATCAGTTAGTATATTCTCTTGCACCTTGTCGTCAGAGTGATGGGTCATCAGTTACTTATGCCTCGGGATTTAGCGGCACCAATCCATTGACTGTCCCTATTACAATAAACTCTACTAACGGACAAATTTCATTTACCGCAAATACGCCTCAAGTAGCTGCAATTTGCGTAAGGGTAGAGGAATTTCGTGGTGGTGTTAAAATTGGTGAAATCATTCGTGATATGCAGTTTGTCATTCAAAACTGTAGCAATCAACTTCCAGTGCTTTCTGGCATAAATAATGTTTTCAACCAGTATAGTATAAGTACCTGCCAGGGAAACACTGTTTGTTTCGATATTCCCGGGTCTGATGTTAATTCAGGAGATAACATTTTAATGACAGCAAGTGGTCTACCATCTGGAGCAACATTTGTAGTAACAGGAACAGGAAATAACAAAAATGGTCGGTTTTGCTGGACTCCTGCACCGAATCTTACAGGTAGTTTTACCTTTTCCGTGAACATAAATGATCAAGCTTGTCCCATTCCTGGTGTCAATTCAAGAGCTTATACCGTAAATCTTACCCCCAATCCAAATCCTCCTGTGAATGCAGGATCGAATGTAACAATTTGTGAAGGAAATTCAACAATACTTAACGCTACAACTACTTCAACTAATGTCTCTTTATACATATGGTCTCCAACTGTAGGTCTCTCGGCCGCCACTGGGGCAACAGTTACCGCAAGCCCAGCATCAACGACAACTTATAGCGTAAGATTATTGTATACAGATGGATGTAGTTCAAACGATAACGTTGTAGTGACAGTTGCTGCAGATCCCTTGGCATACGTAAGTCCAGCTACTGGTTCAGTCTGTCCGGGTGGAAGTTTTACACTTACAGGTTCAACAGATGTAAATGGTATGAACTATCAATGGTTTAATCATTTAATGTTTCCTATTTCTTCTGGCGCCTTTGTGGGAACAACTAATACAACATTAGTAACTCCACCATCAACACCAGGTACATATCGTTATACACTTAGGGTTACAAATCCTGTTACAGGCTGTACTTCAGATGCATTTGCTGACATAACAGTTGGTTCTCCTCCGGCTTTAGATGCCTGTGTCAATATATATGTTTCGCCAACGGGTACATTTTTTAATCCTGGCACTCAGACTTCACCGACAACACTCGAAGCTGCGATTTCCAGAGGAGCCTGCCAAAATGCTGTAATTAAAATGGCGACGGGTACCTATACCCTAAACAATCCGTTAAATCTTGCCAGTTATATTACTATAGAAGGTGGTTTCAACCCCACAACCTGGACCAAAACCAGTTTAGCTGGTGCAACAACCATCATAAGATCTGCTTTAAATCCAGAAGGTGCTGCAAATGCTCAAAGATTGGTTGCCTTTTATGGCAATACCGTTGTAGGTTTTCGTTTACAGGATTTAACCATCACAACAGCAGCTGGAACAGCCGGGACAGGCATGTCAACCTATGGCATTCACCTTACCGCTTGTTCAAATTATAATATTGTTCGCACGCAAATTCTTCCAGGTGCGGCAGGTTCAGGAGCGAATGGTGTTGCAGGCGGAGCAGGAGGAAATGGCAGTAATGGTACAACAGGTGGCGGACCACAATGTACTTGTAACCTAGGCGCCGACAATGGTGGCAGTGGTAGCAATGGTGGTGGAGCTGGCACTGCGGGTGCTAATGCTGCTCCTATTGGTGGTAGTGCTGGCGCTGGTGGAGCAGGCAGTCGTGGTGGAGATGGTCGTCCTGATAATACGAGTGCAGCTGGGAATAATGGAACAGCAGGCGTTGCTGCTGCTAGCGGTGGCGGCGGTGGTAGTGCTGGCACTGGTGGAAGCCAAGATAGTAATGGCAACAGCACTTCAAATGTAGGAAATGGTGGTGCAGGTGGCGTAGGAACAGCAGGAACAAATGGAACAAATGGAACAAGCTCTTTTGTAGGAGGTTTCTTTGTACCCAGCGCAGGTACTAATGGTACAGCTGGCACTGGCGGTGGTGGCGGTGGCGGCGGTGGCGGTGCCGGTAGAGATACTGATGCCTGTGA
>JBIPOO010000353.1:0-3541 GCA_044379045.1 Saprospira sp. | reverse complement strand
ATATTGCATATTTCCTCAGTCCACTTTCCTTTTCAATGAGGCTATCAGGAACACCTCCAAAACGTAGCGCTGTTTTTTCCTGCAGCGATTCAAACAGGAGAATGGATTTGCTTCGTTCCGACAGTATAAAAGCTTCCGCTTTGTACTGATCATCTTTTTCTTCCTCAGCTGTCAATAAGGCATAATATATAGCATGTTGGAAGAGAGTGTGTGTTCTTTCATTGAGCCAGAAAGACTTAGATTGATAATTTATTCTATGATTTATTTCAAGTAGTATATTTATTATAGTATTAGATGTTTTGTAAATATCTATAGCCTTTATGTTATTTATATTGTTTACCCTCATACTATCCATTATAATGGATTTTAAGCGAAGTTGATTTACCATAAGACTCAAATCAACAACTTGATTAAGTTCAGGGTTTGATTTAATGTCCAATTGCTCGAAATCTATTGTAGTATTAGCATTTATTGCTAATACTATATAATCAATTGACTTTTGGTAGTTTTTCTCATTTAAATAAGAGCTCGCAAAAGAATACAATACTTTAGCAGTTTTAAAATTCTTTTTTCCGAATTTGGTGTAGGCAAGATTCTCAGCCTTTTCAAAATAGTATCTTGCTTTATTAAAAATTTTTGCAGCAGAGTAAATCTTACCAAGCACTACATAGGTGTTTTCCAGTCTTGATTTTGATTTTTGGACCAATTCCAAAAGTTTATCTGCACAGATAAGCGCACTGTCAGTTTTGTTTAATTTAATAAATAATTCTGCCAAACCCTCATAGGCTGAGATTTGATGATTTAGCTCAGGTTTTTCAGCACTGAAAGATAAGTCAATTGCTTTCTTGCAGGCATCATAAGCTTCATCGAAACGATTAAGATTTTTAAGACATTTGCCAATATTCTCAAAAATTACGGACAAATCCTCTTCCTCACCCGATTCTAATTTATATTTTTTGGCTTCTTCATAGAATTTTAAACCATTTTCATAATCTTCCAATTCATTATAATTCACCGCAATATTATTTAATGCTGTTGCATACTCATTGGAGTTAAATACTTTTTTTTGCTTTATAATTTCTGAACAAATTAAAGAGTATTTAAGCGCCTGTTCATGATTGCCTAAAATATTGTATATTTCATTCCCTACAAAATAGAAATCAATGAGTTCCTCATCCCGCTGGTTTTTGGTTTTAAGCAATGAACTTTCTGCTTTATTTAAATACTTTATTGCCGAAATATAATCTTCGGAATAGAGAAACTGCTGCGCTAAAAAGGTATAATAATTTACTGCATAGACCCAATCTTCGTTATTTGAAATCTCCAATTCAGTTTTTTCACGATACATCTCAAATGAATCCAATTTTGACTCATAAAGGAAGAGGCTCGACTGTGCATCGTAAAAATACTGCCTGAATTTAGAATCAGCTTTGAATTCTTCCCAGAAGGAATTAATTTTTTTTCTCTTTTCGTAAGGTTCTAAATCAGCTCTAGATGTCCAAAAAATCAATTCTTTTTTTAAAACTTCCTGCAGCGATAACTGAACTTTTTTCTGCTTTGCCAATTTCCGGGCATTTTCGTAGTAGACTGAAGCAGAGTCGTTTTGTTCCGCTTCTGCAAAATTATTCGCTATCTTGCTCAGTTCATCTACCGATAATAGTTGGTCTGCTTGCTGAAATGAGAATAACAGCAAGACAGTACACAGAATTAACAATAAGAGCCCTATGAATTTTCTGAACATCATAATAAAAAAAATAAAAAGCAATACCCCTTTAGGATATTGCCATTTCGTGAGCTAATCTAAAGATTTAAAGATAATTTTTTTCAATTGTTACACATTCGGTTGCTCTACCCAATTCGGTGTGGTTAACATCTTCCATTATGACTAGTAATTCTACTGATTTACCTACAGATGGGTCAAGCGTTAGTGTATCATTAGTAAATATTCTATCACCATTCTGTATATCAGAATAGCTGCATTCTATAGGCGTGACAGAAGGGTTCAAATCTGAGGGATATTCTACTTTGACTTGAGAAACACTGCAATTGGAATCCCCACTAATGATTACAATAGTTTCTGTTTTGTCATCACTAGATTGTTTCGAAGTAACCTTTTTTACTCTTCCTTGAAAGTTTGACATAATTTTTTAGTTTTTTGTATTTTGGTAGAAAATTTATCAAAGCAAAAAAAAGGAATTATATCCATAAAAAAAAGTATTTGGCAATAGTTTTTGTTATTTTGTCGATGAGTTTTTTTGAGCAGGCTTAATAGTGTTATCTTAGTGCTGTAAATAATTTTACATAAATTCATGTCGGATACCTTATCATCATCAAATACGAGATACGGATTTTTATCTTCAAAACCTTTTTATCACGGAGTTTTGTGGTGTTGTTACATTGCACTCATGTTTTGTATCAACTACATTAGCAGTGCCAACTGGCAACTGAGTATCGGCAATGTATTGATTCACAGTTTTTTTCTTGCTTTAATTGTTTATACAAATCTGTACTTTTTAATTCCGAATTTTCTATCAAAAAAGCGGATCCTCTCCTATTTTACATTGCTGGTTCTCAGTTGTATTGTATTTACCCCACTTGAACTCATCTGCCTCTATTGGAATCTTTCGGGTTTTGATGATGCCAGGGCTTACCTACTGCAAAATCAGTTTCTACAGTATTTCTTTATGTTTTTTGCGGCTTTGGCAAGCAGCATTTTCAAAATTGCTAAGGAATGGCTTTTGCAGGAACGTACCAAGCGGACATTGGAAAACAAAAATCTGCAGTCGGAACTCAGTTTTTTGAAATCTCAGATCAATCCTCATTTTCTTTTTAATACGCTCAATTCTCTATATGCCCTTACGCTAAAAAAATCGGATAAGGCGCCTGAAATTGTACTTCGCCTTTCAGATATGATGCGTTATATGCTCTATGAAAGCAATGAAAAAACGGTGGATCTGGAAAAGGAAATTGATTCGATTAAAAACTATCTGGAATTGGAAAAAATCAGATATGGCGAGAAGGCTTTAATTAGTTTTGAATACAAAAACGACCTTGGCGAACAATACTGTATTGCTCCACTTATTTTTATACCTTTTCTCGAAAATGCCTTTAAACATGGATTGAGCAACAGTTTAGACAAGGGCTTCGTTAAAGCATCAATAACTGTCAAAAATAAGTTACTACAGTTTGACATAGAAAACAGTAAAACTAAAGAAGCTAAAGATGAGCGATTTTACAAAGGCGGAATTGGTCTGACTAATGTTAAAAGAAGATTGGAACTGATTTTTGGACAAAATTATAAACTCAACATAAGTGATGCTGAAAATTGTTTCATCGTCGCCTTAGAACTTAAATTACAGGAAAAATCAAAAATATGAAGGTAATTATTGTTGATGACGAGCCACTTGCGCTCGAAGTGCTTGAGACTTATCTCACTCATTTTCCGGAACTGAAACTCAGTGCGAAATGCACAAATGCTGTCGAGGCTTTTGAATCATTGAGTGAAGGAGATATTGACCTTATGTTTCTCGATATACAAATG
>JBIPOO010000352.1:0-3559 GCA_044379045.1 Saprospira sp. | reverse complement strand
TTTCTGATAAAACCAAAAAGAAAGTATCGTGAAAAAATTTTTAATATTTGTTGTTTTGGGATTCATCGTCTCTGCCTGTCAGAATGATCAACCCAAAAAAGTTGAGGTAGAAGAAAAAGAAAAACCTAAAGTGCAAGCACCAAAATTTAATGCTGAAAACGCATTTAAACACATTGAAAAGCAACTGTCCTTCGGACCTCGTGTGCCGGGGACAAAGGCGCATGATAGTTGTGCTACCTGGCTCGAAACGCAGTTTCGTAGTTTTGGAGCGGAGGTGATTGTCCAAAAGACAGAGCTGCAGGGAGCCTCAAAGGCCTATAAAATCAAAAACATTATAGCTGTTTACAATCCGGCAGCAACAAAAAGGGTGCTACTGTGCGCGCATTGGGACAGCAGAGAAATGGCTGATCAGGATACCGAGCGAAAGAATGAACCTATCCCCGGTGCTGATGACGGTGGAAGTGGGGTAGGAGTATTACTCGAAATTGCCAGAATACTGAATGAAAATAAACTTAAAAATCTGGGTGTTGACATCGTACTGTTCGATGCCGAAGACCAGGGCCTTTCCGATAATGGCAAAAGAGATTCATGGTGTCTTGGTGCACAACATTGGAGTAAAAATCCACATGTGCCAAACTACAAAGCTAATTTTGGAATCCTGCTCGATATGGTAGGCGCCCGTAACGCTAAATTTCCAAAAGAGGGTCTTTCTATTAAACATGCTTCATTTTTTGTGGAAAGGATTTGGAATACGGCTTGGGCATTGGGATACAGTGATTTTTTTGTTAATACTGAAGAAAACCAGATTGTTGACGATCACTTATACATCAATGAAATAAGAAAAATTCCGACAGTCGATATCATTCACCTTTCTCCCGATAGCCCAACCGGTTTTGGAGCACATTGGCACACCCACAAGGACAATATTGATATCATTGGTAAAAACACTTTGCTGGCTGTAGGTCAAACTGTTGTTCAGGTATTATATGAAGAGGATATGCCAGCGAAATAAGTTGAAAAATATTTAATGTTATTTGTTGACTCTTTACATTGGCAAATTTGCAATATGTTAATTTTTAATAGTTCCGGGCTTTTGGTTCCTGATAATAAAATTACATCATCTCTTGAAGAATTGGAAACGGAATTTGTTAAAAATATTCCAACCCCAAAACGTAAAGAAATTTTTGAGGCGTATAAAAATTATTCAGGTCAATTTAAAAAAGTTTGTAATTTGCAAGAATTACATCAATGGATTAACGGTTCTTTTGTGACTAAGAAGAGCAGTCATGGAGATATTGATTTAATTACTTTTTTAGACTTTGAAATTGTAAAACAACTTGGCGATAGCATCAATAATTTTAAATACCCAAATTCAGAAATAATTTACGGAGTTGATGCATACATAATTGAGGTTTATCCTGAAAATCATAAAAATTGGTTTATTTATCTTAGCGATAAAGCCTATTGGATGGACAGGTTTACAAAAACTAGAAGAGTCAAAGGTAACAGACTGGCAAAGGGTTTCTTAGAAATTAAATTATAAACTTATGAAAGATAATAAATTATACGAAATCCTTGATCTGATCGAAGAGATTACAAAAGTTGATAAGATGATAGACATCCACAGAGGATCTTCTGAAACTACAATTATGCTTGAACAGTATCAGCATCAAAAACTTAAATTGAGTGCATATCTTTTCAAGGAACTCATTAGTAATAGTGGTGACAAAACAGGTGTGATGTATCTTATCAAGATATTTATTGATAAATTCTACAGTAAAGAAATTAAAAACAGGAAAATAGTAAAAGATGAGCAGTTAGAAAGAATTGAAGATCTTCTTTTGAAAAAAATCAGCTAATAGCCTTAAAAACCCTTCCCACTATGCTAATTCCCAGCCTTATTCTAAAACAGCTCTATAACTTCAACAGCCTTTGCAATATTGAAGGTGCTGTAAAGTTTTCATTAAAAAATCGCTTGAGCGATGCGCAGCTTACAGGACTGAAAAGTCTAAAAATAGGACAGCATGAAGTGCCGCTCTCATCGTTAAAGGTTATGCCCGGAGAGGAGCATGCAATAAGTCCGGCCGAAATCAGCGAGGCAAAACCCATTGATTTTCCGCTTAAAAAATCTCTGGATATCGTGGCTGAAATGCCGCATCTCGAACCAGGTAAATATGAGATTGAGATTGTTTTTGTGGTTGCCCCCTTTGGTGAACTTACATTAAAAGTAGAAGACGGTATATCGGCTGAAACAGGTGACAGGCTCACAATTCCGCGCGATAAAACTGATGACTACTCAGCGGATGCCATCAAAAAACGTCAACAATTTATCAAAGATTATACTGGAGTTGAGCCAAAACACATCAGCAATTATTCATTCGACCCGCACATTGCCATGGGCAACTGTGAAAATTTCAGTGGTGTGGCACAAATCCCACTTGGAATTGCAGGCCCTATAAAAATCAATGGAGAACATGCTCAGGGTGAATTCCTGGTTCCATTGGCTACAAGCGAGGGAACCTTAGTCGCATCCTACAACAGAGGCATCAAAGTACTGAATCTCTGCGGCGGAGCAAAATGTACTGTACAGCGCGATGCTATGCAGCGCGCACCAGTGTTTGTTTTCGACGATGCCCGTGCTGCACGCGATTTTGTCGACTGGTGCAAAATGAACTTTTCGAAAATTGCCGAAGAAGCAGAGTCTACTTCAAGTGTAGCCCGACTTCAATACATAGATCCATATCTTTCAAATAAATTTGCCTTTATGCGCTTCAACTTTTCTACAGGTGATGCAGCGGGGCAAAATATGGTGGGCAGAGCAACCTTTGCCGCCTGCAGCTGGATTTTGGACAATTATAAACAGAATCCGGTACGCCACTTTTACCTTGAGTCGAATTTTGCTACCGATAAAAAGGCCTCTCAGGTGAACATCATGCGCACCCGCGGTAAACGCGTAACTGCTGAAATTACACTCAAAAGAGATGTGCTCATTCAGCATATGCGTGTTGCACCCGAAAATCTGGCCTATCATTATGGCATAGCCAATATTGGCGCTATCATGTCGGGGGCAAATAATAACGGATTGCACTCAGCAAATGCAATTACCGCTATGTTCATAGCAACCGGACAGGATGTTGCCAATGTTGCCGAGTCCTCGGCAGGTCTTGTTTACTGTGAAATTACGCCGGAGAAAGACCTATACTTTTCCATTACTATACCATCATTAATCATCGCATCCTACGGCGGTGGCACTAGCTTAGGTACCCAGAAAGAGTGCCTCGAAATGTTGGGTTGTTATGGTAAAGACAAAGTAATGAAACTTGCCGAAATAATTGCTGGAGTGGTCCTTGCCGGAGAAATTTCTCTTGCTTCTGCTATATCCTCTTCCGATTGGGTTTCGAGCCATGAACAATACGGGCGTAACCGTTAAATATTATGGAAATTTAAACATCGGTATGTTTTTTGTTATAGTTTTGCTACATTTGTGAAAATTTTCAATTTGAGTATTCAAATTGTTTTTTTCGAGTTTGAATATTTATTTAATTTTTTTAAAACCAAC
>JBIPOO010000351.1:0-3561 GCA_044379045.1 Saprospira sp. | reverse complement strand
AATGAGCGTAGTTTGGGTTTCGACAGCATCTGTCCGGAAAACAGAAGCTCTTGCCGCCTTATGATTATGTAAGTCCTTATCCAGCGAATTGGCAATTATACGGTGGCAAAGCTGTTCAACAAAACGATGATTACGTCCGATATATCGGAATCCCTGCGGTGTCGGTGACTGGAAAGAAATATGGATTCTGTCGCCACGGCCCAAGGCAGCAGCCAACCAATCGTCCATATTCTGCTTTTTAAAAATATATCCGCCTTCCACCTTTTCCAAACTGGCGCCTAAGAGTCCGGATGCCGCTGTTACAAAAGCTTCCAAGGTTTCCACATCACCAATGGCCTCATCTACCTCATGCAGGTCCTTTTTTACCTCTTCGGGCATGATGCTCTCATGTGCAAAAATGGAACGGATTTTTTCGGCTTTTTCTCTTGCCGCTTCAATTTCATTGGTAATCTCGGCATCTAAGGCTTCCAACTCGTCAGCTGACCCAAAATCAAGACGCATTTGTGTCGCATAGCGGTTTTGGGCTTTATCGGGATCTAATAAGACCTCTTTCAGAATTTTATCAATCACAGAACGGTTGTCATCTGCCAAAGCTATGCTTACACCAGAAGTAACTTGAATCCGCTGAATTTTCTCTATTATGATTTTTAGTACCACCACATCAATAGGGTTGTCTTCACCAAAAAGCACTTTTACATCGATGATATTTTGATGATTGCCATTTTTGTCAATCCATCCCGGTTGTCCGAAACGATCGACACGGCCTTCTCTTTGTTCCAGGCGATTGGGATTCCAGGGTAAGTCGTAATGCAAAATAGCATTAAATTTATCCTGAAGGTTTATACCCTCGCTCAGACAATCTGTAGCAACCAAAACTCTTTTAGGACTTTTGGCCATTTCATCAATTTTTTCGCGACGTTCCTCATCGCTCAGCTCGCTCGTGATGGCTCTTACATCAACATCTTTCAGCAAATTTTCTTTCAGAATCTTAGCCACATAATGAGCAGTTGCAATAAAGCGGCAGAAAATAATCGGGCTCTGGCCTTTATTAATCCAGAGTTTTATTTGTTCAACACAGCGTTTTACTTTTTGGTCTTTTTGAATATTCTTTAATTCGGCTGCTTTCAGAGCAAGCTGATGTAAAACACTCCACTCAGTTTCGGAAAGATCTGCACGGTCTATAATTTCAACCTGTTCGGTATCGCTTTGTTCTTCCCATTTTTCTACAATTGGGTTATCCCGAACATCATCAGCTGTCAATTCCTCCTGATCATTCAGTTTCGATTTCCTTTTCTGCAACATTTCATAGCCTGCCGCAGGACTGCTCATTACACCGCGCAATAAAGACAAGGCAGCAAAATATTTCATACGGGCTTTGTTTTCTGTAACACCTTCTGTGCTTATTCCCCTTGCAAATTTCAAAACATCATGATAGAGTTTGTCATAATCTGATGAAGCAGAGAGTAAGTATGGAAGCTCTTCAGTTATGCGTTTGGGAAATGGAGTTTCTTCATCAAGCCATTTTTCAATATTTTTTCTTTTGCGTTGTATAAAATGAGAAGCAACCTTTCGTTTTTCGGCAGTTGTTAAATCTAAAAAATCATACCCTTCAAATTCTGAGTTTACAAGTCCCAATAAAGATTTAAACTCCCCGTCTTTTCCGCTGTGTGGGGTAGCAGTAAGTAGAATCAGGTGCTGATGGTTTTTTGAAGCAATTTTTTCCAATAGCTCGTATCGTTGCTGGCTTTGGTTTTTCTTGTTTATGTCAACATTCTTAGTGCAGGTATGAGCCTCATCCACAATCACTAAATCAGGAATGTCTTTCAGGAAAGCCGGCATTTTGGTAGAACCATTTTTTACAAAATCGATAGACACTACCTGAAAAGGATAGTAATTGAAAACATTAAGGGTGTCATCTCCCACAATTTTCCTTTCCAATGCTGCAATCGTGCTTGAGCGGATAATTACAGCATCAATGTCCAGCTTATCTGCTAATTCTTTTTGCCATTGCTCACACAAATGAGGTGGGCATAAAACGGCAAAAGACTTTACAATACCTCTTTCCAACAGTTCTCTTAAAATTAAGATAGCCTCTATGGTTTTACCAATACCAACATCATCAGCAACAAGCAGCCTGGTAAGCGGTTGCTTTAATGCCATAATTAGAGGAACCAACTGATAGGAACGGGGGCGGAAAGAAAGTTTACCCATACAGCGAAATGGACCGCTTACCTGACGGAAGGAGAGTCTTGCAGCATCATATAACAATTTGGCTGTAAGAAAACTGTCTAGATCTGACTTGTCGGGCAATTCAAACTGATCGTCTTCAATTTTGTCATGAGGCTGTAATATGGGCTCAAACACTGAGATTATCTCATCATCAGATCCACCTAATGGTTTTAACAAGATAATTTCACTGTCAGGTGAAGGTTGAACCACACATCTTCTGCCTCTAAATTTAACCAGTTTCCCCGGCTTTTTTAATTTACTTTCTATCATATCGATTAACGTACTTTTCTGAAAATATCCTCTCTTCTGCTTACAAAAGCTGATACTTCTTGGGAGGTTTCGTCCCATACCAAAACATCAAAACCTGCAAGTTCAACAATTTTACGTTTTTTTTCATCATCGGCTTTGATGATTGATTTTTTATGGATGCCGCCGTCAACAAAAATCAAAGCTTTTTCCTTTTCATAAACAAAGTCGGGTTGAATATAAAACTGAGCCATATTGTAATTTGTATAATCGGGCAGTCTGTAACCGTTCTGAAACAGATAATCCAAAAGTATTTTTTCTCCTGGGCTGCCATGATGCAAGCCTTTTTTTAGTTCTTCATATTTGTCCTCATAGGTTCCACCTGCAGTATTATCGGGATTTGATGAAATTAAAATATCCAATGCACCGATAATAGAATGCCTGTCAATTTTGCCATGATCCATTTGATTGAAGTAAGACAATAAATCATCATAACTTGCCTTTGCTCTGCCTGGAAACATATCTTCTTTAGTGTCATAGTTATAACCACATATTCTGTATGCTTCTTTGAAAATATCTCGAAGCTTTACAGGGTTACGGGCAATATCTTTTAATACACCAATACTTCCTTCGGCAGATTCATATAACATAATGTTTTTGTTTTCGTCACCACCCATCAGTTTGGCATCAATTTCTACTGGTTCTATGTTGTAAAAAATTTCTATGGCTTTCTCCAGGGCATATTGCATAGTTACAACACCCTCTTCAGTAAGGCCAAGCGATTTTACCGGCTGAATATACAAAACGTCTGAGGTGTCATAAGTATAGAGCTTGACATTTTTAATCGGATCGTTTGGATTTGGATTGTCTTTCTGTTTTTTGGACTTAAAAAAACCTGTTTTTGCACCAATGTCAAAACCATCATCTTTCCCTCTTCGCCATTTCTTGTTTAGCAAAATAAGTTTCGCGGCCGGTGAATAGAACAATTTCATCAATTCATCCCCTTCAACAGTCAGTTTGATTTTTGTTGCATCGGTTAAATTATCTGCTGCATTCAAATAGAGTTCTGTAACATAACCTTCGGAA
>JBIPOO010000350.1:0-3572 GCA_044379045.1 Saprospira sp. | reverse complement strand
AGAACTCATGATAGTTTCAGAACCGAACCAGGTTGCAAAGATGGTTGTGCTTGCCATCGACAGATTCAGATTTCTTCCGGCTAGTACAAAATCTACGGAATTGTGCACTTTTTTCGATGCCCAAAAACCGATAAATAAGTTTAGCAAAAGATAAGTCGCTGTTGCGATTAGTAAAACCATTGAATTTGCTGCTTTTTTCTGTCCTAGTTTAAATCATTTCTTTAGGTACAAAAATAAATTATATTTGTGCAATTGATAGTTTTGAGAAATGATAAATTAAAAAAGTATGTGGGAAAGTTTCGATCCGATTAAAATGTTGGGTGGTTTGGGTATGTTTCTTTTTGGGATTTATATCATGGAAGATGCAATGAGAAAATTGTCGGGAGGTTCTCTGAGAAAATATATCAGAAAATATACCACAGGTACTTTCAGATCAATATTTGCAGGTTTTATTTCAACAGTTGCATTGCAAAGCAGTTCGGCACTTTCGCTTATTGTGCTTGCTTTTACGGGTGCCGGAGTTATAAAAATGCAACAGGCTATAGGTTTAATTCTTGGGGCAAATATTGGTTCTACAACAACCGGATGGATAGTTGCAGGACTAGGTTTTAATTTTAATATTGAAATTTTTGCTATGCCACTCATTGGTATTGGAGGCTTATTTTCGGTACTTTTTTTGGAAAAGGATCGATTGTCAAAATACTTTAATGTACTTTGTGCACTCGGTCTGCTATTTTTTGGATTGGGATTGATGAAATCGAGTGTAGCGGAATTTAGCAATAATATCAGTCTTGTCGATATGCCGAATTACGGCATTTTGTTTTATTTCGCTGTAGGTCTTTTAGCAACAGCGATAATGCAGGCAAGCTCAGCAACAGTAGCCTTAACTTTAACAGCTTTAAATGCTGGTTTGTTAAGTTTTAACAATGCTGCAGCTATGGTTATTGGCGCAGATTTGGGCACAACTGTCACCATACTCATTGGTTCAATTGGCGGCGGTTTCCTCAAAAAAAGAGTTGCTTTGGCGCAGGTTGGCTTCAATATCATAACTGGTTTGGGGGCACTTGTTTTTATGCCTTTACTCATAAGCTTACTCGCATTGTTTGTAAAGCCTGATCAACATCCTATCGTGGCATTAGTTATATTTCATAGTTTTTTCAATGTCATTGGTGTATTGTTATTTATACCTTTCTTGGGTAATTTTACAAAGTTTTTGGAAATAATGATAAAAGCCAAAAAAAGTAATGCTGCAAAATTTATCAATGCCGATGCTGCTAAAATAACAGACTCGGCATTGATTGCCATGAAAAAAGAAATTGTACATCTTTTTCTACATGTTTTGCATCACAACCTTAGAGTTATGGAAATAGCATCTGAAAAAATTATTGAGAACAATGATTTTTCGAAATATGATAAAATTCAAAATTTGACAAAAGATTATGAAAGTATTAAACTTCTTCAGTCGGAGATTTTAACCTTTGCTGCCGCAATTCTGATGAAAGAATTATCGAAAAATGAACTTTCGCAGCTCGATCGCCTCCAACATGCATTAAGGCTGATGGTTCACTCTGCAAAGTCCATTAAAGATATCCGGCATAATCTGCTCGAATTTGAATCGGAAGATAATGTTTTTGTGAATGGACAATATCATCATTTTAAGGAAAGAATTTCCGAACTTTATACCGTACTTGCGAGAATTTTAGAGAATGGTCATAATAAGCCAGAGGATTCCTCTATTATTTTGCAACTTTTGGAAAAGGTCAAAAATGATGATAAATTATTTTTAGACCAGACTATAGAGGCAATCAACAATAAGGAAATAAAAGACCTCGCTGTTTCGAATATCATTTTGGCTAACCGAGCCTTTGTTCAATCGAACCGTCAGCTGATTCTGGCATTGAAAGAATTAGTCCTGAACCCTTTGGAATATGAAAAACTAAACCTTGAAAAACAGGAATTTATAGAATTAGAAGACCGTTAGTTAATGTTAAAACCAGACAAACCAACCCTACTGCTCAATGTGGAGCAATGCCAAAATAACATCCAAAAAATGGTTGAAAAGGCAAGAAAACATCAGCTAAGTTTGAGGCCGCACTTGAAAACTGCCCAGTCTTTGGCTGTTGCCGAATGGTTCAGAGCGGAAGGCGTTAATAAAATAACTGTTTCTTCCCTGCAGATGGCAGAATATTTTGCCGATGGCGGCTGGAAGGACATTACAGTTGCATTCCCGATCAATCTGCATGAGATTGAACGAATTAACAGGCTCGTCCAAAAAACAGAACAGCTGCAATTGCTTGCTGATGAAGGAACAGATATTGAAAAACTAAGCCGAGAGCTGAAAGGTAGTTTAAATATTTATCTGAAAATCGATTGCGGAACTGCCCGTACAGGCTTCGATCCCGATGATAAAACCGGAATTTCAGATATGCTCGGCAAAGTCAAAAAAAGTTTAAACCTAAATCTCATAGGCTTTTTGACACATGCAGGTCATAGCTATCGTTGTCGGTCTGCAGCAGAGGTTTTGGAAGTACATGCATTGACTAAAAAACTCATGTTGGATCTAAAGGAAGATTTTGACGCTGATTATCCCAATTTAAAAATCTCAATTGGTGATACGCCAACCTGTTCACTGGCCGATGAATGGAGTGGTGTAGATGAAATCAGACCAGGTAATTTTACTTTTTATGATCTAATGCAACATAATATTGGCTCCTGTGGTTTGAACGAAATTGCAGTCACTATGCTTTGTCCAATTGTATCGAAGCATCAAAAAAGAAATGAATTGGTGATTTACGGTGCTGCGGTTCATTTTTCAAAAGATTCAATTCAGTTGAACGGAGTTCAGAATTTTGGTTTAGTGAGAAAATATGAAGATAAAAACTTGCCAGAAAACACTAATTTTATAAAATCGCTTTCGCAGGAACATGGCATCATCAGTTGCAGTGAGTCATTTTTTAATTCAGTTGCAGTTGGCGATTTTATAGAAGTTTTTCCAGTCCATTCTTGTCTGACTGCTAATGCTATGCGGGGATATTTTGACAAAGAAGGAAATTTTTATGATCATTTTGGAAGTATGAATTTGCATTAAATAGGATATTTTCTTATTTTTATTCTGAATATGGCACGATTTTATAAATCAGCTAATAAACCTTAAAACTTACAATTATGGCAAAATTATCGATTTGGTATTCAATACTCTGTATGTTGTTCTTGGCAATGAATGTTTCAACACTTTATGCACAGGAAGACGACGATGACGAAGACGAGGAAGAAACAGAAATAAAAGGTGAATTTGATCAAAAACAATTTGACATTATCAGAAAGGGTAAAAAAGCCTGGGATATGTATCGTAAAGATTTTCCAAATGTTAAAATAAATCTGAGCGGTGCCGATTTATCCGACTTGATTCTTTCAGGCGTCGACTTGCGCGGAGCCGATTTAACTGGTGCTGATTTTAGGGGAACCGACTTAAGAAATGCGATTTTAGAAGGGGCGGATTTGAGTAATGCTGACCTTGGTGAGCATGAAGGCAAAATTGCGAAACTTTCTGGGGCGAATTTTAATAAGGCTAC
>JBIPOO010000431.1:0-2614 GCA_044379045.1 Saprospira sp. | reverse complement strand
AACTAATTTTATTTAAAAATATTTAAAACTCAATATTATGAAAAATCTACTGCTTTTATTTTTAACCATTTGCACGCTATCTTCAGTTTATGCACAAGGCCCACGTAAAGCCGAAAGACAGGAGCGCATCAAAGCACTCTGGACTGCATTTCTCACACAGGAACTCGAGCTCACGTCCGATGAATCGGCAAAATTCTGGCCTATTTACAACGAGTACAGTCAAAAAGAAAGAGAGTTGAATCAAAAAAGGGTAAAAATGAATGCTTTGCAGTCGATGTCAGAAGCGGAAATTGACAATATGTACAAGCAGTCATTGACCAATGATGAAAAAATCATTGAACTGAAAAGAGAATATTATCCCAAACTGAAAACGGCTGTTCCTGCTTACAAAATAGTAAAAATTCCGGCAGCCGAGCGAGAGTTCAAGAAAAAACTTTTACGAATGATTCAGGAACGTAGAAATAAATAATTAATCATCCAACAGCTCTTCCTCTTCATCTCTGAAACTGTCGGGGGAGCGCTGTGTTTTTACAAAATTGCACCATTTGCAATATTTTTTCTCACAGCCTTCCGAGAATTCCTGCGCCATAATCCGTTCATAACTGCTACTGATTAAGTTGCCAACAGCTTCAGCATCCTTCTCATCAAGCTCAAGCGTTTTTACTTGAAAAATGTTGGAATCGTCGGGACTGAGGTAATCAATTTCGGCAGATTTAACCTTGTAGGGACTAAAATCGGCATGCTCAATTAATATTTTATAAAAAACAAGCTGCCTGTAATAGGAACCGCCCAGTTCATTTCTTTTGTTGATGCTTACAAAGCGACTATCATCAAGTTTTCCGGTTTTATAGTCGGCCAGATGTAGGGTTTTATGATCATCGCTTCCATTAAAACAAATTTTATCAATTACGCCTTTTAGTGGAATGCCTTTGTAATATGCTTTCAGCGATTTTTCAGTCTTGATCTCAGCACTGAGCTGACCTCCAAAACGGATATATCTTTGGCGGTAGTATTCCGGAAGTTGTTCGGCACCTAGTTTCAGCGCATCTGCATAGGCTTTTGGACTCAGCTGAACATTTTTTCTGAACAGTTCCTGTCTAAAATGATCGAGAAAGACTTCCAGTTCGGGCAATTTCTCTAAACCGGCACGTTGAGCATCATCGAAAGATTTTTTGAGTGCATAATGTACCGCGACACCATAAAGGGCTTCGGGACTGCTGGTTGATGGAATACGCAACACATTGTTGTAAAAAAAGCTCCTCGGACATTCGAGATAACTGTTGAGCGAGGAAACACTCAGTGTAAAATCCTCTAGCAGCGCAGCAATGCTTTCCTTGTCGATACGAGCCGAGTCGGGCATTTCTTTCTGAACCAACAACAAAAATTCCTCTTCCTTTACCTGTTCATCGGGCACTGAGGACACATGCAAGGGCAATTCAAAATCGATAATCAGGTCATCGATAAAACTAGCCCTTTTGCTAATTTTTTGATTGTTTTGTTTTGCGTAATAGGAAAGATGCAAAAAGGTTTTGGCTCGGGTCATTGCTACATAAAACAGTCTGCGTGCAGCCTCTTCGCTATCGGTTTCCTCATTTGTTTTTCTGAAGTTTTCGGGCAGGTAAAACTGCGATGCCGATTTTTTTGAAGCTGCCGGCTCCCAAAATTCAGCAAGACAATGCAGCATGAAAACACATTCAAATTCAAGGCCTTTTGCGCTGTGGGCCGTGAGCAGGTTTACACCATCGGCAGCATAGCTGTTTCTGATGACAGGAATCTCAAGTTTATTATCTGCCATTCGGTCGAAAAGAACAAGCAGCGTTCTGAGATCCAGTCCAGCATTTCTGGCAGCCTCTTCCCGAACAAAATTGAAAAAAGTACTCATCAGCTCTGTAAGCCAGTGTTTTTCGGGGCTTTGAAGCATAAATGCAACAATGCCGCTTCTGTTGAGCAGTTTTTCAAGAATATCGACAATGGGGTTATTCATCAGCAGCAACAAAGATTCGTCGCATAGCTTGCTGATATTCAAAATTTTACCTGGTTCGCTTTTAGCAATTTCTCCAATATTGTTTTCATCCCTCAACAAGTCGCGCCATTGCAAATAAGCATAGTCGCCATTGTCGTGTTTTTGCCTGTTCAGCGTAGCAATATAAGAACTCAAAGCAGCAATATCTGTAGCCGGAACACCAAAAAAATCGACATGCAATAGTTCATATATCAACTGCTCGCCGCTGTAGGGTTTTTCAAATTCAGCAGCAATATAGCGAAGCAGCAGGATGAAATTTTTTATTATAGGCGTGCTTAAAATATTGATTTGCCGTTTGGTCTGATAGGGTATATCATGCCTTTCGAAAAGCCTGATGAGCTCTGCCGACTGTTTGTGCATAAAATAAATGACCGCCATTTCATTGTAAGGAATGCCTTTTTCGTGTAGTTCCCTTATACTGTTGAAGACAGCAATTTCCTCCTGTAGACGGTTTGGATATTCACAAACTGATATTTGAGTTTCTTTTTTGAGAATCTCTGTATTAGAGGCTATTAGATTTTTACTGATTTGATTTTCTGGATCAAGACTTTCCAGTAATCGTATGATGCGAAGCTCGTTTCGGTCGATAAC
>JBIPOO010000132.1:0-10220 GCA_044379045.1 Saprospira sp. | reverse complement strand
ATGTTTTGATGCATCGAGTATAGCCTGTCCCGAACGGTAATTTTCTTCCAATACAATAAGCTTGAGGCCTACCTTGCTGTAATGACCAAAAAAATCGATCATATTTTTTACCCTGGCTCCTTGAAATTCAAAAATTGACTGGTCGTCATCGCCCACAACAAATACATTGGGTACTTCCCAATATTCAATCAGTTTCATCAGAATTCCGTTTTGTGCACCGTTGGTATCTTGAAATTCGTCGACCAGAATGTATTGATACTGTTCCTGATAATTACGCAGAATATCTTCATGATTATCATCAGAAAAAAGTCGGAGTACCCATAGTATCATATCGTCATAATCGTAGCGACCTAGCTCTTGCATTTTTTGTTCAAATGTTTCGAACAGTTCTGCTGCAGACTTCAATTCCCTCAGGCGGCGTATTTCTTTATCGTATTCCTTTTTTTTGATATCTCCTTTTTGAAATTCACCTGTTTTCCTTTTGTAGATAAACTTATCCATTGAGGGCATGACCTCTGTATATTCGTCAATAACCGAATTGATATAAGCTGCATCGCGACCCTCTGTTTTCATCAGTGAAAAAAGGTTTCGAAGCCTCAACTCAAATTGATAAGGGTTTCTGCGGTTTTGAATACGGAGCGGATGTATTGGTTCAAGGTCATCGATGATGGATCTTATTATATCGATGCGTTCCAGATCACTTACAGGTTCAAGTGATTCATAACCAAAGGCATCTATATTTTCTCTGATGACCTTATTGCAAAAGGAGTGAAAGGTGAAAATATGAATTTTTTGTGCCTCTGGACCAATAAATTCCAGAAGTCTTTTGCGCATGGCAATTACACCCGCGTCGGTAAAGGTAAGGCAGAGTATATTTTGTGGCGAGGCGTCGCTATTCAACAGAATATTTCCGATTCGGGCAGCAAGAATATGGGTTTTTCCGGTACCGGGGCCTGCAATAGTAAGCACTGGACCATCGATACTGTTTACAGCTTCGAGCTGAGCTTCATTCAGACCAGAAATAATTTTTTCGAAATTGCGCAGGTATTCCTGCCTTGCGCTCCATGTGTTGTTCAAGCTGTTGGGGTTTTGATTTTTTTTGAAAATAAATGCAGCATTGAGCCGTTTTATTTCTTTTTACTGCTTTTGGAAAGAAAATCTTTTTCCTCATCAGAAAGGCTATCGTAACCATGAGCGTTTATTTTGTCGAGTATTGCATCGACACACTCTTCGGCAGTCATATTGCGGTAGCGCTGGGTAAAGCTGCGTCCATAGCCATCAATCGATTTTCCGCTACTGATTCCCGTATCGCTGGTGACCGTTTCAGGCGCCTTTCTGCTGCTGATTTTCGGCGAACGTTTTTTTCTGGACCTTCTTCTGAAAGAACTAGGATCGTTTAAAAAAGTTAAAATTGCCCTTATAGGTGTGCCCAGGTCTACGCCTCTGCGCAACATAAAAATGAAAAACCAGCCCATCAGTGCACCTCCCAAATGAGCAAAATGACCGCCTGGATTGGTAAATGGGATTGACAAAACATCAATTACAACCATTGCCAGGGCAACATATTGTAACTCAACTGTTCCAATAATGATAAACCTGATATGCCCCTGCGGATTGAGCGTTGCTGCGGAAAGCAGAATTGCCATAACTGCAGCTGAAGCACCCACCAAAGGAACCGATCCCGAATTCCAAAAAACCGGAAAGGCATTGAAGGATATCAAAAACAAGAAGGCTCCTGCAAAGCCACCCAAAAAATAAAGCGGAAGGATTTTACTATTGTGAATCAGGTCGTTGGTAATGCGTCCAAACCAATACAAAACCAGCATATTAAAAATCAGATGCCATATAGAGGCATGCATGAACATGTAACTAATCAGTGTCCAGGGACGAACCAAAAGTTTTATGGGGTCGGATGGCAGATAAAACCATTCCTGTATGAAGTGTACAAAATGGATATAAGGAACACCAGAGAGGTAGATGGGCACCGAAATGAGGTTCACCAGAATATAAATCGCAATATTCCACATAGCTAGTCTCACAACCGCATTGGCTTTATTGTATTCATACTTTATATCGCCCAAGATTGACCCCATTTTTCTTTTTCTATATTTTAAAAATTAAGCGAAAATACAAAAAAATTAGAATCTTTCTCCTCTGTTCCGCCAATAATTTATGAGCAGAAATCCGAAAAGCGCACCACCTAAATGGGCAAAGTGAGCTACGTTACCATTATTCTGGAAACCGAGGTAAAGTTCAATTACACCCATTATCAGTACAAAATATTTTGCCTTTATTGGTATAGGTGGGAAAAGCAGCAGGAGCACCCTGTTGGGATAAAGCATGCCAAATGCCACAAGTACACCATATACAGCACCCGAGGCTCCCACTGCAGGGGTATTCATAACGGTATAGACATAGTTTAGATTTAGGTCCCCTTTAATCGTTAATCCCTTCTCAAACAATGCCAGTTCATCGGTTGACAATCTGCTTATTGCGTACTGTAATTCAAGGTAACCCGCCAACTGATGCAGGACAACAGCACCAAGGCCTGTGATAAAATAGAAAAGCAAAAACTTTTTGGCACCCATAGCCAATTCGCTGTCGCGTCCAAACATAAATAAGGCATACATGTTGAAAAATATATGGAAGCCATTGGCATGCATAAACATGTGTGTAATAATCTGATAAGGCCTGAATGCTTCAGAACTTATTGGATACATGGCCAAATACTCTGTCATTGTGGGCTCAAAAATCAGCGAGGCCAAAAACATGAGTACATTTATAATGATGAGATTCTTTATTACTTCGGGTACAAAAGGCATTGTGTTAATTTGAAAATTTTTTGATTTATCTCGTCAGTAATGACAAGATAAAATCAAATACTTAGGAAATTTAGTCCAAACTCATACTTGATTTGACACACAAAACAAAAATAGTAATTAAAAACAACAACAGGTTGATTTATGCAGTAAACGCTACACAAAAACAACCTGTTGTTTAAAAATGTTCCTTTTTGTAATAGTTAAGAACAAAAAATACTTAGCCTGCGTAGGCAACCACCTCTTTTACTTCGGGAATCATACGTTTCATCATGCCCTCGATACCACTCTTCAGGGTAACTGTAGAAGATGGACAACCACTGCATGAACCTTGCATTGCCAAAGTAACAACGCCATTATCAAATGACCTAAATTCTATATTTCCACCGTCCATTTCTACAGCCGGCTTTACGTAGGTTTCGATCATAGACTTTATTTTCTGAACAATCTCGGCATTCTCGCCCGTGTACTGAACAGTTTCTTCTTCTGTGAGCTGAGATTTTAGTGCCTCGAAACCCTCTTTTACAACAACACCACCTTCATTGAGATAATTTTTCAAGAAGTTTTTCAGATCGAGCATGATATCGGTCCAATCGAAGTTGAACTCTTTCGTAATCGTAATAAAGTTATTGCAGATGTAAACGGCCTTTACGTATGGCATTTCGAAAAGTGCTGCAGCCAGTGGCGACCATTCCTTTGCCAATTCTTCCTGATCCTCTTTAAAATCGGCAGTATTTTTTGGATAAATCATTTGATTTGTGACAAACTTGAGTGTCTCCGGATTTGGCGTCTGCTCAGTATAAAGCATTACTGGCGGACGTTTTGGCTGTTCTGTTGTTTCCATGTCGGAATATTTTTATGTTTAAATTTTTAATTTGCTCCTTGCTTTTTAGATTTAATCTAAATGCAAATATAACAAAATCTGCTCCTTTTTAGTTTTCATTTTTAAATTATTTATTGAACAGGATTAAAACTTTTTATTCAAAAAAAGTTAAGCCTCCTTGTTTATTTTTGTATCTTGCAATGCTAAATAAAAATAAGTTTATGAATAACGATTCACTGAGTGTTTTCGATATGTTTAAAGTAGGTGTGGGGCCATCAAGCTCTCATACTTTGGGACCATGGAATGCCATGCTGCATTTTTTGGGAAACAAAATTGGTAAAGGTAAGATTACTGATATCACAAAAATTGAGGTTGTGTTATATGGTTCACTTTGCAAAACCGGCATTGGGCATGGAACCGATATTGCTGTAATGATGGGGCTTTTGGGTGAATTGCCGCACATTACCGATACCGAATTGATTGGTGCAAAAATACAGCATATTAAGTCAAGTAAAAGCATTAATCTCTTTGGGATTCATAAAATTGGCTTTATATATGAAGATAATATTGTTTTCAAGCCCGAAAATCTAGCCTATCACCCCAATGCTTTACAGGTAACAGCCTATTTCGATAAAGGCAACGATAGCGAAACATATTATTCTGTAGGCGGCGGATTTATTGAGTGGGAATCTGCCATTTCGGCACCTTCTATTAATCAGGAAGATAATATGGCTGCAGTTATTACACAATACTCGGTCAGCAAGGCAAAAGATATTATCAGATACTGCGAATCGATGGATTATGCCTCCATCAGCGATTTTGTCATTAGCAGGGAAAAGCAATGGCGAACTCCTGAAGCCACGCTCGACCGTGCCCGTTCAATTTGGGAAGTAATGAAGGATTGCATTTTTAAAGGTTGTCACAGCGAAGGCATACTTCCCGGTGGGCTCGATGTTCACCGTCGTTCGAAAAAAATTGTACATAAACTAATGCAGGAATCCGACTATAGCGATGCCGACAGCTGGGTGAATGCCATCAGGACAAAAGTTCATCCTCATCAGGATATTTTCAAATGGGTGAGTGCTTTTGCTTTAGCGGTGAATGAGCAGAATGCCGCTTTCGGCAGAGTTGTCACAGCACCTACAAATGGAGCTGCTGGTGTGATTCCCGCGGTTTTGATGTATTATGTCTGCTTTTCAGAAAATTACAAAGAGGAAAATATATCCAGGTTTTTACTCTGTGCAGGTCAGGTAGGCATTCTATTCAAAATCAATGCAACCATCTCGGCAGCTATGGGTGGTTGTCAGGCCGAAATCGGCGTTTCATCGGCAATGGCAGCAGCTGCGCTAACAGAATGTTTGGGCGGCACTTTCAGGCAGGCGCTTGTAGCTGCCGAAATTGCCATGGAACATCATCTGGGCATGACTTGCGACCCCGTAGGGGGCCTGGTGCAGATACCCTGCATAGAACGCAATTCGATGGGTGCCATCAAAGCTATTAATGCCGCATATTTGGCTATGGAAACAGAACCATCGAATGCCAAAGTCGACCTCGATGAGGTAATTTTGGCTATGTGGGAAACGGCTAAAGACATGAACAACAAGTACAAAGAAACTGCCGAGGGCGGACTTGCTGTTCAAATACCGATTGGCCTGAGCGAGTGCTAAGCCTTTTCTTCTTTTTCGTCCTTGTCTTCACCCAAAAGCGTGGAGATCTTATCTATTTTTTTAATCAATTCGGGCAATCTTCTCAAGGCTGCCATTTCTTTGAAGGTCTGCATGGCATCGGCTGCCGGTGAACCCATGTAGCGTTTTCCGCCTCCAGGAATTGATTTTGAAACACCAGTCTGTGCAAGGATGATGGCACCCTCTCCAATAACAAGACCTTTAGAAATACCTACCTGCCCGTATATGGTTACATAATCCTGAATGATGGTTTTTCCGGCAATACCGGTTTGTGCTGCTATAATACAGTGTTTGCCAACGACCACGCCATGTCCTATATGCACCTGATCGTCGATTTTGGTTCCCTCGCCAATGATAGTGTCACCCGATACGCCCCTGTCAACAGAACTGCAGGCGCCAATTCTGACATTATCCTCGATAACAACCCTGCCGATAGAATGCCATGGTTCATAGGATTTGTCCGGTTTTTGGTGATAATAGAAGGCGTTGCTGCCTATAACCGAATTAGGATAAATTTCAACATTGTTACCAATTTGAGTATGGTCGCAAATGACGGTATTGGCCCTTATAAGACAATTTTTACCAATATTAACATGATTTCCGATGACTGCTCCAGGTTCAATTATTGTTCCTTCCCCGATAACAGCTGTGTCGCTGACCGATGCGCGCATGGGTAAAAAAGGCATATACCTTAATGAAAGGTTGTTATAGGCCTCGAAAGGATTATCAACAATGAGCAGGGCCTTGTTGGGTGGACATTCTACTGCCTTATTCAGGATAATGGCAGATGCAGAGGAATAAATTGCCTGACTGAAATATTTTTCATTGTCCACAAAGATGACACTTCCTCTGCAAACTTTATGAATTTCATTCAAATGGGTTATGGAAACCTGGGGATCACCAATTATTTCTGCACCAATTATTGCTGCAATTTCTGCTACACTCAGTGCTTTGTTTAATTTCATATATATTTTCGCTTCTCTTTGATACTGTGCTAATTTAACAGGAACCAATTTTCGGGTACTCTATAAATTTAGCGGGGTAAAGATAAAAAAAAACAGTGCACTCTGTTCAATTTCAATTTAAAAAATAAGCCCATTTGAAAAAATCTTAGCTAATAACTTAAAATTTTTTAATTTTGTTCTTTATTAACTCAAACAAAAATCTCGATATCAAACTTACCCTTTATTTTTGCTCGTAAGTTTCAAACCCCATTTTTTAAATTCTAAAAGTCTTAATCGAATATATGGATAATTCAAACCCTAATTACAAGTTTAAATCTCTAAAAGTTTTCGGTTCTGTTGAAAATCTTTATGAAAACGAAAAAAAATACCGCAAGGTCTTTGATGAACAGGAATGCAAATATATATATGGCGATTTAACAATTTTCAATAAGCTTTTCGATGAAAAGGATTGGGATATCAATATTAAACTTGTCTGTAAAAATTTGGGAAACGATTCCACGGTTTGTGAATTAAAAAAGAAATTTACGGTTAAAAAAGAAGAAAATATGTACCATGTCCGTGAGGGTTGGGGTACACCAAATTCGGGTTGGTGGAAAGCCGGTAAATATGTTTGGGAGGCATATATTGATGATGCTTTGGTTGGTTCAACTCCATTTTTCATTACAGCTTCCGGGCTGGTTACCGAAAAGAGCAATCCATATGTTGCCATAAAACAGGTAAAACTCTTTGAAAGTGATATTAATGGCCTTGCCATGGCAAGCCGTGTTTACCTTAAAACTTTTTCACAAACAAAGACACGTTACATCAATATTGAAATAACTGCTGATTTACTTATAGAAACCGATAGCCTGCCCCTTGAATTTCAATTCAATTTTTATAACGATGCTGGTCAGCACAAAGCCTATATGGAATATTTTTATGAAGTAACCGATAAGCGAAAAACTATCACCTTCGACACAGGCTTTGGTTCAAATGCAGGCGGTTACTGGTTCGAGGATAAATATTCACTGGAAATTCTTTTTATGGATCAGCTCATTGGTCTTGTTCCTTTTAATGTTGGTCCCGATAACGAGGAGTTAGTTGGAGAAATGCCATTCAAACTAACAGGAAGGGTCAATTCTTTTGTCAACAATGGTGCAGTCAGTGAAGAAAGTGGGGTATTAACCTTTGAGGAAGCTACTGCCGAATTGAAAGCAATGATTGGTCTCAATTCTGTGAAAGACCAGATTGATGAATTGGCTACTTACCTCAAATTTATTCAAATTCGTAAAGAAAAAGGTTTTAAGGAAAATACCGATTTCAACCTTCATACCGTATTCATGGGCAATCCCGGAACAGGTAAAACTAGTGTAGCAAAGCTTTTGGGAAAAATTTATCAGTCCCTGGGTCTGCTTTCAAAGGGTCATGTTTACGAGGTTGGAAGGGTTGATTTGGTTGGCGAATATATCGGTCAAACCGCTCCAAAAGTTCAAAAAGCAATTGAAAAAGCCCGTGGAGGTATCTTATTTGTTGACGAAGCTTATGCGCTTTCCGATCGTGGCGACGACGGAAAGGATTTTGGTAAGGAAGCTATCGAAGTTTTTATCAAAGAAATGTCGGACGGAAAAGGCGACCTGGCTATCGTTTTTGCGGGTTATCCCAAACAGATGAGCTCCTTTATCAATAGAAATCCGGGCATGAAATCCCGTATTCAAAGTATCATCAATTTTCCTGATTATACTCCCGATGAACTGATGCAGATTGCAAAATACGCTGCCGATAAGCGTGATGTTAAACTCAATGAAGCTGCCTGGGAATTCCTCAGCAGAAAAATATATGAAGAATACCGTACCAGAGACGAGGATTTTGGCAATGGCCGTTTGATAAATGGTATCATTGAAGAATGCAAGCAAAACATGGCCCTGCGTCTCATGAAAATGGGCCCCGAAGGATTGGCAAAATTAGATGAACAGGCGCTATCGACCGTTTCTTTAGAAGATGCTGAAAAAGCATTCGGTATTACCAATAAAGCAAATGTTCATATCCCAATCGATATTCCACTCTACAACGAAGCCCTGAACGAATTGCGCAGTTTGGTGGGTTTGGATGAAATAAAACGCGACGTTGATGAAATGGCTAAATTAGTGCGTTATTATACCGAAATTGGTCGTGATGTTAAAAAAGCCTTTTCAATTCATACCGTTTTTGTTGGCAATCCGGGAACCGGAAAAACCACTGTAGCACGTATTTTAGTTAAGATTTACAAGGCCTTGGGCGTTTTGGAACGTGGTCAACTGGTTGAAACTGACCGCAAGGGACTCGTTGCGGGATACACAGGTCAAACTGCCATTAAAACTGATGAAATGATTCAGGCTGCTATGGGCGGTGGGCTATTTATCGATGAAGCTTATGCGCTGACTGAAGGCGGACAGGGTGACTTTGGTCGCGAAGCCGTTGATACCCTACTTAAAAGAATGGAAGATCATCGCGGTCAGTTTATGGTAATTGTTGCTGGATACCCCGATGAAATGCGCAAATTCCTTGAGAGTAATCCTGGTCTGATGTCACGTTTCGACCGCACCCTTAAGTTCTCAGATTATAGTGTTGACCAACTTTATGAAATTGCCGAGGATATGTTCCAAGCAAATGACCTGTTCATGATTGAAGATGCCTCAAAACTGGTGCGTGCACACATCGAAAATCTGCTCGCCCATAAGCATAAATACTTCGGAAATGCGCGAACGATAAGGAAAATTGTAGAGGAAGTGGTGCGCCGTCAAAACCTTCGTCTTGCAAACATTCTGCCCTCCGAAAGAACGCACGATATGGTCAAAACCATTACTGCGGAAGATGTTAAGGACTTCAGTCTGATAGAACAGGACGACAGCAATGAAAAACGTGGAAGCATAGGCTTCAAACGTTGATTTAATTTTCTAAAAAAATAGCCTCACTTCGAAATGATCGTGAGGCTATTTTTCTTTTTATGAAATACCCAGCAGATTCAACACTTCATCATCGGCAGGCTGCTTCATTGGTGCTACAGATCCAAGCAAATAGCCTTCCTCGTCGAAAACATATTTCTGAAAGTTCCACTTTACTTCAGAATCTTCCTTGCCATTTTCAGACTTTTGTGTAACAAATTGATACAAAGGATGCATGTCATCGCCTTTTACCGAAATTTTGGCAGTCATCGGAAAGCTGATTCCATAATTTAAACTGCAAAAAGATGCAATCTGCGTTTCATCGCCTGGTTCCTGCGCGCCAAAATTATTGGCAGGACAACCTACAACTACAATTTTGTCAGAATATTCAGCGTACAAATCCTGAAGCTGTCGGTACTGTGGCGTCAAGCCACACTCCGATGCGACATTAACCAAAAGAATTTTTTTGCCTTTGTAATCAGCAAAATTTATTGCGCCTCCTTTGAGTTCCGGAAGCTGGAATTGATGTATACTTTTCATGTGTATTTTTTAATGTTAACAGAGGAATTTGAGATTTGTTCTATTAGATTGTCAGCTCTTTTTAGATTATCAGATTGACAGAAGCCGGATTTTCAGCTCTTAGTTAATTATAAATAGCTGATGTCTGACAATCTGATGTCTGACAATCTGATACCTGACAATCTCCAAACAAAAAAAGGCCACCTCTCCAGGCAGCCCATTCCCAACAAATTAACTCAAAAAAACTATCTCAATTATATTTTTAGATTGTCAGATTATAAGAACTCAGATTTTTAGCATCTAGTCAATTATAAATAGCTGATATCTGATAATCTGCTATCTTATCTGAATGTTTGATTTTGCAGCGATGTTATTGATATTACCCTTGTTGTCTTCAGCAGTGATGCTGTAGAAGTAAACACCTGCGCTGAGTGGATTGCCTGCTTCGTCGGCAGCGTTCCATATTTCGGTATTGAATTTACCCTGACCGTTGTTATCGGTAGAGACGA